>NZ_PNCT01000228.1:0-398 GCF_005887365.1 Pseudoalteromonas sp. S3785
AATGGCGAAAGATTATGTACCGGTGTACGCTTGCGGGTGGCGCTCAGTGGGGCCTATACTTGTAGTGCATCAAGTGTAGGTAACATACGGTAGAGTATTATTATGTCGTGCTATTCGCAGGTGGCCATAAGCAGTGCTTGCTGGCCGTCTTCGGAGGTGGCTACGGTGTAGCCTTGCGCGTTAAATGCTTTGTATAAATACTCACGGTATTGTTGGTCGTCTTCTACAAGCAGCAGCTTCAATAATAACCCCAACGCAGTAAAGGCCGGTTTTTACCTGTGGCTAAATCTATGGCTTTTTTATGCCGACCTTTCGCTGTAATAAAGGGGGAAACAAGCTAGGTTATGCCGATGTCTTGATCTTATTGCGACTCAATTATGAAACAATGCGGGGCCGGG
>NZ_PNCT01000229.1:0-232 GCF_005887365.1 Pseudoalteromonas sp. S3785
CTCTGTGGTGCCTCCCGGACTTGATAGGTAAGAAAGCATAAATTCAAGTTCTGTAAGCTCAAGCCCAGCCTCTTCAAAGGCTTCTGTTTTTACTACACTCTCCAAAGCGCTGCTGCCATCGCTCATACCGGCAATACATGCAAGCATCCAGGGCGAGTGTTTGCTGTTAATAGCACCAATACGTATTTGCTCTATTAAAAGGACACTTTGCGAAGTTACGTCATAAGGCAGT
>NZ_PNCT01000230.1:0-347 GCF_005887365.1 Pseudoalteromonas sp. S3785
TGCAGAACAAAACCAACAAGTTAAAGACGAGACAACGTGGGTCGGCCTTGCCAATGATCTGGTACCGTTTTCAGTCGATAAGCGTCATAGAGAGAAAGGTAATGTAACTCTAGTTAATCCCACCAGCGAAGCATCTCAGCCAACCAATATATCAAATATAAACGCTACTATTAACAACATTACCACTGCACAAAACCTCTCTAAAACCTAAGTTACGAGTTTAAAAGAAGACGGGCAACTAATGGGAGAAGCTAAGTAATCTTAAAATGGTAAATAAGAACCCTTTAGAGATAAAGCTAACGTTGATTTTAATGTTCAAGTGGACCGTTTTTCGGTTAAAAAACTTG
>NZ_PNCT01000231.1:0-243 GCF_005887365.1 Pseudoalteromonas sp. S3785
GGTATAAAGCAACATCACGCGCTTTACGCTCATCTTTAACAACAGTCGCTTCATCACCTGCTGCCGGAATACCTGAAAGACCAAAAATCTCTACAGGAATACAAGGACCCGCTGATTAAATGTCGTTACCGTTATCGTCTTTCATTGCACGGACACGGCCGTTTGCAAGGCCACAAAGTACGCTCTCACCTTGGTTAAGGGTAGCGGAATGTACTAAGTTAGAAGCAAATGCGCCGCGTCCAT
>NZ_PNCT01000232.1:0-502 GCF_005887365.1 Pseudoalteromonas sp. S3785
CATACGAGTTTCATGACTTCGGATCGGTGTGGAAACGGCACGTCACCCTGAACCGCCCAGATGGCGGCGCGAGCCCTCCGACGAAGCATTGCGGTTCGGCTGTGCGCAACGTCTGCCCCCTCTTCGCCGTCCCCGCCTCAGAGAAGGCGGAACAGCTATCGAACGAACCGAGAAACCTCGGCAAACCCTTGCCGAATGACCCTGAAAATGTCCCCAAAAATGAGAACATCGCACCCGCCTCAGAGAAGGCGGCGAGCGAGGTGAGTTTCATGCTTCGTGACCTTATCGAACGAGCGCAGGAGCTTATTCCACTGACATACGTCAACTGGCACGACAGCGCCAAGGTTGCGCTTTCACAGCCAGTGCAGGGCTGGCAGACGATGGACAGCGCGCCGAGAGACGGCAGTGCGTTTATGGTCTACGTCGCGCAAAGTGACCTGGGTCCTCAGTGGTTCGCGACAGTCAGCCGCACTCTCAATGGGGCATGGTGGGAGGCCTGTAC
>NZ_PNCT01000024.1:0-143189 GCF_005887365.1 Pseudoalteromonas sp. S3785
AAATCATTACTAAAATTAGTAACCAATCAGGGAAATCAACATGAAGCTTGTAATAACTGCAATTATTCAACAAGCATAATAGTAGACGCCCTCGTATTAAATTAGTTCAACTGTTTATTTAAAAATTTAACTTTTTATAAGTGATAACATTTGCTGCTCATCAAACGATGTGAAGCTCATTGATTTATCGGTAAATAATGCATCAACAAGCGCTTGCTTATCTTGCTGCATTTTAAATACCTTTTGTTCAATTGAATTACTCATAATTAATTTATAAACAAACACTGGATTTGTTTGGCCAATGCGATAAGCGCGATCGGTGGCTTGTTTTTCAACAGCAGGGTTCCACCATGGATCAAAATGAATAACAGTATCGGCCTGGGTCAAGTTAAGCCCAGTACCGCCTGCTTTTAAACTGATTAAAAATACCGAGGTTTTGCCACTAGTAAACTCGTCAATAACTTTGTCACGATGACGCGTTTGCCCAGTTAGCATACTAAAATTAATATGTATGTCGTTTAAACGCTCTGCAATTAAATCGAGCGCAGAGGTAAATTGGCTAAAAATAATTACTTTACGACCAAGTCTGAGCATTAACGGTAAATGCGTAGTTAGCCATTCTAATTTTGCTGAACCTGCTTGTGTTTCTGGCTCTATTAATTTTGGATGACAACAAATTTGCCTAAGCTTTAATAGCGCTTCTAAAAATGCGAGCTTACTTTTTTGTGCGCCTTGCTCAGCAAATAAGTCTATAAGCTTTTCTTCTAATGCGCGCGTAATACCTTGGTACATATCTTTTTGTTTGGGCTCAAACTCAAACTCTTTTAGCAGCTCTGTTTTTTGTGGGAGCTCTTGCGCTACCTGCGCTTTTGTCCGGCGTAATATAAACGGCATAATAAGCGACTTTAGTTGCTCAGCGCGTTCTGAATCGGCTTCGCGCTCAATAGGAGTTTGAAAATGCTGTTTAAAGTGAGCTTGCGAGCCAAGTAATGAAGGCATTGCAAAGTCGAGTAACGACTTAAGCTCAAACAAATTATTTTCGATAGGCGTACCGCTTAAACACAACTTAAAATCGGCATTTAAACGCTTAACTAAGCGCGAGACTTGTGCAGTATCGTTTTTAATATATTGCGCTTCATCTAAAATAATATTTTCAAAATAAAGTGGCGAGTAATAAGCAATATCACGTTTTAGTAATGGGTAAGTCGTTAAAATACATTGCGCTTGCGCTAAATGTTGTAAAGGCTCATTACGTTGCGAGCCAAAAATAGTGGTTACTTTAAGACTTTTGGCAAATTTGGTTATTTCGTTTTGCCAATTACTTACCAAGCTAGTAGGGCACACTATAAGAGTCGGCCCCGCTTGCGGGCGATTAAAACTGCTGGCTAAAAAGGCAATAACTTGTAGCGTTTTACCAAGTCCCATGTCATCAGCAAGTATGCCGCCCAATTGGTGGCGTTTTAAAAAGCTAAGCCAATCAACACCTTGTTGCTGGTATTCACGTAGTGTTACCGAGTCATTTAAACCGTGTAAGGGCACCACTGGCATTGCTTGCTCGGTGTTATTTAACTCATCAAGATAACGCTCAAGAGAGTCATCATGAAGGTCTATAGTGACTGCGGTATGCTTTACCAGCTCGGGCAAATAAGAAAGTGGGATATTAAATTCTTCGCGTGTTTTTACAAACTCAAAGCGTTGTTTAAATTCTGTTAGTAAATTAATCGCATCTTTACTAATAACACCAAATTGACGCCCAACAGGGTAGTAATAAAACAGCTCACTTTGACGATTTAACGATTGATATGTGGCATCATCAGTATTAAAAAGTACACCGGCTTTGGCATCGCTTAATTGCACTTTGCAGTGCATTTGGTGCCCTGCAGCACGGCTTACATCAAGTGTAACGTGTCCTTGAGGGTCGGCTACATTTACTTTGGTTTGAGTTACTTGCCAACCACGCTTTTTGAAGCCAGGGAATACTTCGTAAACAAGCCAATGTAAATGTATAGGTGATTGTTTATTAAATATAAACTCACTTTGTAAACCCCCTTTACAAAACTCAAAGCCTAAATTTACTAACTCATTTGTTACTGTGTTTTCAAATGCACTATTTATTAAACTCGATGGCGCTGTTCCCGCTGGATAATTTTTGTTTTTATATTTAAACAGTAGCGAGACTTTAAGGGCCTGCTCATCCATAGTGGCTTTTAAAACAGCATTACCAAGTTGCTTAACGTTGACTTGTTCGTTATTCGGATGCGGTATAACACCGGCTCCAAAATTGTCTGCAAGTTGTTTATAAATACGATCAAAATTTGCATCATGTAGTGCAGGAATTGATTGTAAATGTGCTATTTCATCAGCACTAAGCTGCGTTCTGATCCGGCCAACTTTAAAGTGATCAAGATCTAAATAAGCAGGCGGCGTGGTTTTGAGCAGTGCCCAATTTTTACTGTGTTCAAGCTCAGTAATTAATTGCGATAACTCGTTTTTTTGCTGCCATTTAAAATTCAGCGACTGGCCTGTTTGGGCTTTAATAGCCACACGCGAACGCTGTAAAAACAATCGCTCAGTTGCAATTAATTGTTGTAAAGCGCTAAAGCCCCATTGTCCTTTTAGCTCTAAATTACCCACTGCATTTTGTGAGCGAATCCAACTAAATAGTCTAAAGTCACTTTCGAGCAAATCGTTAGGCGTTACAAAACTATTTAATTGTTGCTCCGTAAGATTACGGCCCAGCGTGTAGTTATTATTTTTGTCGTAATTAGCAATTTTTGGCGTTAAAAATACTTTATTACTTTCAATGTCTAATACAAATAGAAGAACTTGCGAAGGAGTTTTAGTATTTAAACTTTTAAGTGCTGACAGCTCACTAAACCAATCATTAATAAAGTAGTCTTCTCCGTATTCACCTGAGTGCTCTATTTTGAGTTTAAATAATACAGCAGCTAAGTGCCTACATTTAGTTTTAGCATTACAAGAGCAATGCGTATCTACAGAGTAACCAGTCGGTACTTTACTGATTTCAATACGTTGGTTAAATGCTGATCCGGTAGCGCTTTGTACAGTTGAGTCAATAACAGCAAAATCACTACTGAATTCTAGCCAACTAATTTGGCCGTTTTTATAATACTCTTTGCCTTTATCGAGCACGTTAGGCCTAAATAGCTTTTTTATAAAGCGCTCAGAAAGAGGAAACAAGGTTGCCTGCTCATTTTTTATTTCTTCAAAAATAGCCAGTAAATCATTTTTTGATAAGTTAGCAGACATGTCACTCTAAGTATTAAATTTTTAAAATAATTCTGCCAGTATATTCTTTAACTGCGCACAGCAAAAGCAATATTAACGTTATATAAACTGGTTGGAGCTGCTAGGTTAGTAAAAAATCGGTTTATACGTAGTTTGAGGTAATTTATCTGCCAAAATAAGAATAGGTAAACAGCAATATCACATGTTACAAACAACTTATTAACAATGCAGGAGCTTTACAGATCAGCTTTTTACTAACAAACTAAAATCCAGCATCAAATAGTCGTAAAAACTAAATCCAGTTAGTAAAAATGTGATCTTAAGAGCAAAAATGAGGGATTTATGGATTATAAATAGCAAAAAAGATCAGGATTTTACTAAGTAAAAGGCCCATTAGATCAGAATTTAACTAACCTAACAGGCTTTGAAGATCACTATTTTACTAAGTAGTAAGGTACTAATTAAACGCGCTTAAAAGCTTAGTAAGCTGTTCTAAGCGTTTGTCAGTCAATACTTTATTATCTATTTTAATAGATACGTCACCACTTTTTAAATTGCGCTGTATGTTTATAAAGTTGTTTTCAAACACAGCCTCACGTTTAGCAACCGCGCTAGGCTCGGTCGTTAAACGTTTAGTAATAGCCATTGCGCGTTTGTCGTCGCTTGTAATGGCGTTAATCTCATCATCGTTGTGCAATTCACTAACTAACGCGTTAAAAGCCTGCTCATCTCGCTCCTTTGCACTAACAAGCTTTTTAGCTACTTCTCTGCCTACATGGTTAGCCGTTGGGTAAAGTGAAATTACATCAGCCGGTATTTGCTCGTACGCTTTAATGGCATCTGCAATTGCGGTGTGCGATACACCTTCAATGGCAGCAATTTCACGATAAGAGCCTTTTTTACCTTGCTCAATAAGATCGGTTTTAGTTTGTTGGTAAGCTTGTCCGAGCTCCCAAAGGCTCGGAGCTATGTACTGATCTGAAGATACTGCTAAAATTTTAGCGTCTTGCTCAGTAAAATCTGGAGAGCTTAATACTAAGTAGTCGGCATTACCCAAAATACAGGCTTTACGACGACGAGAACCTGCAAGTACTAAGTTAGTATTTCCCTGATCCCAAAGTAAAGCAGGATGCTGGTTTCGCCCATCTTCAGTAATTGCAGGTAAAATGTCAGAAACCGATTTTTCGTTTAAAAGTGCTTGAACACGGCGGTTTTTACCGTAAACCGTGGTGCTAGATTCTATATCTGCATGGGCTATAACTTTACACACTAAAGTAATTTCGCGTGTAGGGTCACTAGGCGCAGGCATTCTAATTACATCGCCAGCGTTTGCTTGCTCAAGTAATGCATCGAGACTGCTATTGCCTACAGCAGTTGCAAATGGATCTAAGCGGGTGTCGTTTTTACGTTTTTTAGCCATTTTTATTTAACATCCTTACTTAGTGTTGTTAAGTGATGATTGGGTTGACTCCCAATTAGAACGAATAAGCATTTCTAATTCGTCTACAACATCTTTAATATTTTCTTGCGCGCGTAATAAAGACTCGCGACTTGCTAAACTATCCGATGCTTTTTGATCAAATATGGTATTAAAAGATGATGAACTAGCCGTAATTGCTGAGCTGTGGTTAATAGGGTAGCTCATTACTTGGCGGCCAAACGCACTGCGTACATCTTTAACAATATCGCGCTGTGAATGATTACCCTTAACGTAGTTGGTTACTAAAAACTGCATAAAATCCCAACCTTCATGACCTAGAGCTGCAACAGTGTGGTAAATCTCGCCTAAACGCTTTAAATATTTGTTGTTAGCATCAAAATCTACAGCTTCTGGATGAACTGGAATAAGCATTGCAGTAGAGGCCATTAAGGCGTTATAAAACATAAAGTTAAGAGTAGGAGCAGTATCAATTAAAATAATATCGAATTCATCTTTAACCGGCTCAATAACTTTCTCTAACAGTTTATGATAATGACGTGTTTGTTCATAATTAGAGGTATCTTTTAAAAGCGTAGCGGTTTCATGCTCAAAGTAAAAGTCATCCATACCTGAGGGTAAAACACGGATATTTGGGATATGCGTAGTCACAAAAGCACTCGAGACAAACTCTGGCCATGTTTCGCCTTCATCTAAATCAATGCAATCACGCATTAAGTCGCCTACCGTAACGGGGTCATGATCGTTTGATGGGAAAAAGCTTGAAGACGACCCTTGAGGATCTAAATCAATAATACCAATTCGGTAACGTTTAATATTAGTGGTAGCTAACGCAGCAGCAATATTAACCATACTCGTTGTTTTACCGCAGCCACCTTTGAGTGAATTAATAACAATAACTTGAAGCTTATCGGTAGCAGTACGGTGATCTGGCTGAATATCCATGATATCAGCCATAGCAAAAATATTAACCAAGGTGTACGCATAGTGCCCATTTGCACCACGCTTGATATTTAAATCATCAAAGTCACCATTGTCATGACGACGCTTTAAGGTACGGTTATTACACCCAAGTAAATCAGCTGCTGCTTTTTGGGTATATGTTCTTAATTCTTTTTCTTCTGATTTAAGGTGAGCGCGATAATGTTGTATGCGTCCTTTTAGAGATTTTTCAGCAACTTCGGCTGTTGCTTTTAAAAGCCGGTAAGTACTTAGCGCATTATTATTGATAGACATACTTTCTTCCTCAAAGTTAGGCAGTTAGTATAATGTCCATTCAAATAGCTGTAAATAACTATTTATGACGACATGCATTTTAATAAGAAGACATCTAAAAATATTTTTACACCTTTAATATTGCTTAGTATAAATAAAGAAGTCTAAAGGTGGTTAAATATATAAGGTAATAAAGGTTAAGGGTGTATAATAGTGGTGTAACTATATGATATTAGTAAATAATGTTAAAAAAAGCAGATCACCTTTATACTTGGTTAAGATCAGATCTATATCTACATGCAGATCAGCTTTTTACTAAGCCTGCTTTAAATATTAAAGTTATACACAACTTACTCAAAAAGTTATGTACAAAATGACTGTGTGAGATCAAGTTTTTACTAAGTAAATTATAAAGTTATACACTTAATCTTGCGAAGAACGGCTCATCTAATTGGTATAGATCTGATCTGTAGTAAGTACAGATCAGATCTATGCTAACTCGAGTTGCTGTTATCCACAGCAGATATATGTTTTACGAATATTTGTCGTGTGAAAAGTTTAAAATTAGCGCTTTCAGTGGACAAAAATATAATTGAGTTAGTAAAACTTTAACTTGTGAAGCAAAGCTTAGTAAAATTGTGATCCTAATTTAAGGTTATCACTCGTAACTTAGTATAATAATGATCCAATACGTTTATTTAGTGATGGATCACTTTTATACTAACTTAAACATTTAACTTTTGTTGCTTAATGTGTTGTTATTAGCTGTCGCAATAAAAAATGGAAATCAGAACAATGAGCCGAAAGGTCAACATCTCGGTAGATAACTTGCCCGATACACTTAGGGGCCAAATACACGGGGTGGAAAGTGCTATAGATAATGAAAGCTTAGCACTATTTACAGATAACAAAGATGTGCGAATTTCTATCGAAAATGCCGCTCATGGGTTACGTGCTTATTCAAACACGTTTAACCACTATGATTTATGGGGGCGTTTTGTACGTTCTGGGCATAAAAAATTGCCATTAGAAGAAGCACCTAAAAAAACAATTGTTACGCGTAAAATATCCGAAAAAGTGGATGGTATTTTATATGACGGCGAAATAAAAATTACACCGGCTGTTGTAAGTACCCGTAAAGATGGTGAAGACGTAGAATATTTAGTATGGCCGTCAGATAGAGAAGAAAAAGTTGAACGCGCGTTAATTCGTTTGGCATCGAAAGGTAAAATTGTAAAAATCAATTTTAAGTCCGGTATTCAATATGCTGTGGTTTTTTCGATGAACGAATTAGCCCAAGAACTTAAAGCGGTTGGGCAATCAATGCCATATCCACAAATCAAAGAATCACTTGAGGCTCTTCAAGGTTCTAAGCTTTCATTTAAATACTCGGCTACTGATACTAAAAATACAGACATTGATGATTCTTTTTACGAGTCGAATATGAACTTTTTATCATCTCTTCATTTTAGTGGTAAAAAAGGCCAAGGCGGCAATGTTAAATGTGTTGCATGTTTAAATGCATTTGTTCATAACATGATTGATAACCTTGAATACAAAGGATATTACTTTAACAGTGCACAAGAACTAAAACGTGGTTTATCACGTTGGATGATGTTGCGTTTATACCACCTTTGGCGTTATGCCGCGCCTGGTAAAACGTATCACTTCAGATTGTTATCTATTATGGAAAAATACGGCTCAATTTATTCAACCGACGATATAACAGAAAACAAACTAAAAGCTTTACGCCGCGATATGACCACAACAATGAAAGATCTAATTGAAAAAGGGGCTATTTCGGAATACAGCATTACTAATGTAAAAGATGATAAAACCGGAAATATTATTGATTACACCTACGAAATGCATCCGTCTGATCAGTTTTGTGATGAGATACTCACCCTTAACAAGCAAAATAAGCGTATCGAGATTCAAGGCGGCAAACGAATTGTCGAAAACGCAGTTTTAATTGACGAAGATAAAATAGAAGAAATAGTCGAGAAATAACTTCAGTTAAAATAATAAGCTACTTACCAAAAAGGCCACACTATGTGGCCTTTTTAACATAATTATTTATCTACTTGTTCTAAGTAAAGTCTATCAACTAAAAAGTCATACTCTTTTTTTCTCGGATGAGACTCAGGTTTTTGATAATCTGGCAAAGTACCTAACTTAACGTCAGGCTGTGGATTAATTAAAATGAACGGCAATGCTGCACTTACGTGATACCTATTTTCTGCGGTATACCTAACATTAACTTGGGGGCTTACTCGGGTAGGGCGGCGAATTCTTAACTTTTCTTTATCACCTAAACTCGCTACTCGCAATTGCTCTTGTGCAACAAGGGCTTGCCATTTTTGTTGGTCGATCATTCTTGGGTTTCTATAGCCAGCAGATTTATCGAGCATTTCAAGCGCCATTTTTTTAGTTAGAGTTTTAGTTGCATGCTTATGCATCCACGTAAATCTTACTGAAAAAGGGGATTCACTTTGAAAATGAATTTTTCGATAGGCTGCAAGAGTGATTAAATTTGGCACCGCGTTATGAACGGCTTCAAATCGCGCATCATTATTATCGATGGCCAAAACACATTCTTTAAAAGCAGCCTTAGCTTTATTAACTTGTTTTATGCGGTTTGTTAATGCCATGACATCTGCATTTTTTAGAACCAAAAGACCAGGGTGGCGCTTTAATACTCTACTACTTAAACTTTCTTTTTTATAAATATCAGTAAACGAATTTAAAATTGCCCTATGAGCAATTTCACCGGTTAATTTTTTTACAGGAATTGACTCGGGAATAATATTTTCATCAACACTTGTTATATCTGGGAGCTGATAATATTCAGCCTTTGAATATTCACAGACACGTAATTCATCAATCAACAACGACGTTAACTCATTCATTAAATCAAACTGACTTCTTATTTGTACTTTAGAAACCATAATCACCTTAAGAACACATCTTACTTATCTATTTACTAATTTTAACCTTTTCCTTTGGTTATTAATAGTTTATTTATAACTCCATAGCTAAGTTTAAACTTAAATAATCTGAAGTATGATGTGTTCTTGTTACTGTTTCATTACCCTAATGAGATCCAAAATGTAAGGAATTAGTGAACCCATGTGTGATCAATGTACTTGTGAATATTTAGCTAGATGAGGAAATTTGATTTAACGCAGCTAATTGTCTGTGGAGATATATGCTTATATATTATCAATCTTTGTGAAATTCTTTTAGTTTAAGGCCTGAAGTCAATATTGAGTGGGCACGCAGTTACTGTATAGTAATTATAAGTGGTACTTTTAATAAAATACCAAGCTCCTGTTATGGGGAAGGCAGCTTTGTGAAAATAAACTCTACTACAATTTAATATTAAAAATAGTCGATGTCTGTACAGATTATCTTTAGTAGCCTTAATTACAGTACTTACATTGTCTAGCAATCTGCTCCCAGCTGTTTAGCCGCATATAAAAAGTGGATTCATAGCTATTTACTTTTAACAACCCATCTCGCAATACCATATCTTTGAGTGAATATCTATACGCCTGTTTGATTTAATCAAAAGCATGCTGTAAAGCCAAGATTACAATCAACCCGATTTAAGTATGATGTGTTCCCGCTAAAACTGTTAACTTTAAAGCTTTTAATTTAATTTGGTTTGAGATGGTTAAAAAAACATCTCAACATGTTTAACTTGTTGTATTTAAATAAAAATAACCACGTTAAACAACGCTTAGGTCTAAGCCTTTAGAGCCATAAAATCACAAAAAACCTTATAAATACTTAACTCATAACAAATTAGTTGGTAAATAGTGAATATAGTCCTTGAACTTAGGGCTATGCATACGTTAATTTCTTTATATCAGGTAAAGTAGGAATGAGGAAACAACATGCAATCGTGGAACCCAAATAGCTGGAGAGAACTGCCAATACTGCAGCAGCCACAGTACCCAGATCAAGAAGAACTGAAAACAGTAGAAAGCCAGTTAAAGAGTGCTCCGCCACTTGTTTTTGCAGAAGAAACAAGAAGCCTCTTTAAACAATTAGAAGATGTATGTGAAGGTCGTGCATTTTTACTTCAAGGCGGTGACTGTGCCGAATCATTTAGCGATTTCAATGCGGCTAATATTCGCGATACATTTAAAACCCTTTTACAAATGGCTGTTGTTTTAACATACGGCGGTAAATGCCCAGTTGTTAAAATAGCACGTATGGCAGGCCAATACGCTAAACCACGCTCTGCTGATTTAGAAACTATTGACGGTGTATCTTTGCCATCTTACCGTGGTGATATTGTAAATAGCTTTGAATTTACAGAAGAAGCACGTATTCCCGATCCACAACGTTTAATGAAGGCATACCACAACAGTGCCGCTACATTAAACTTACTTCGTGCATTTGCACAGGGTGGCTTAGCGGACCTACACCAAGTGAATCGCTGGAACATGGGTTTTGTAGCCGCTAATCCGCAAAAAGAACGATTCCAACAGCTTGCTGACAAAATTCAAGACGCGCTTGAATTTATGGAAGTATGTGGCATCAATTCTACTATTGCGCCAAGCCTTAAAGAAACCGATTTGTACACGTCTCATGAAGCGTTATTACTAGGCTATGAAGAAGCGCTTACTCGTCGCGATCACCTATCAGGTGACTGGTATGACTGTTCTGCGCACTTTGTGTGGATTGGTGAGCGTACACGCCAGTTAGACCATGCACACATTGAATTTTTCAAAGGTATTAAAAACCCAATAGGTGTTAAAGTTGGCCCAGGAATGGACCCAGACGATCTAATTCGTTTAATTGATGCAGTTAACCCAGATAACATTCCGGGTCGCTTAACACTAATCACGCGTATGGGCGCAGACGTACTGCCAGAGAAACTACCAGCTCTTGTTCGCCGTGTTCAACAAGAAGGCCGTAAGGTAATTTGGAGCTCAGATCCAATGCATGGCAATACTGAAAAAGCGACATCTGGCTACAAAACACGTAGCTTTGATAACATCATGCGTGAAATTAGCCAATTCTTTGCAGTACACAAAGCTGAAGGTTCATACGCAGGTGGTGTTCACTTAGAAATGACAGGGCAGCACGTAACAGAATGTACAGGTGGTGCTTACGGTTTATCAGATGATGACCTAGCTCAGCGTTACAAAACTCAGTGTGACCCACGACTTAATGCAGACCAAGTATTAGAAGTTGGTTTCTTAGTAGCTGATTTATTAAAAGACGCTCGTAAGTAATAAGTAAAAAATTAAAGCCGCATATTGCGGCTTTTTTTAGCAAAGTAGTAAATTGGTTTGTTAGTACTTACGTCGCTCAAGGTTGCTGTCTATTAAGATTTTTGCAGATATTTCTTCTACAGAATGGTGAGTAGAATTAAAGTATGCAATTTTATGTCGCTTATAAAGCATTTCAACTTCACGCACTTCAATTCGGCATTGTCTTATTGATGCGTATTTAGAATTTGCCATACGACGATGCCTAATTGCAGCTAAACGCTCAGGGTCAATCGTTAATCCAAATAACTTATGTTTGTAAGGGAGCAAACATTTAGGTAATCCCTCGCTCTCTAAGTCGTCTTCAGTTATTGGGTAATTTGCAGCTTTAATTCCGTACTGTAGCGCTAAATACAAGCTAGTAGGTGTTTTACCGCTTCTGCTTACGCCAACTAAAATAATATCAGCCTCAGAAAAGTTTTTAATATTGCCGCCATCATCATTCATAAGGGCATAGTTAACCGCATCTATTCTAAAGTCATAACTTTTTTCATGTATAGAGTGGGTACGATGCATTTTTGGCACTGGCGCAACATTAAGCTCTTTTTCTATTTTTTCACTGTAAGTAGACAAGAAATCATACGCGATTGCATCGGCCGATTTAATAATTTCACTTAAGTTATGATTTACGAAGGTAAAGAATACAAATGGCTTCTCACCTTCTTTTGCGGCAGTTGCATTTATTAACGCTTTAATTTCATTTGCTTTTTCTTCTGTTTCTACAAAAGGAATAGTTTTGTGGTTAAATTCAACCGGAAACAACGACAGAGTCGCGTGACCAAACACCTCTGAGGTGATTGCAGTGCCGTCTGATATATAAAAAGCAGTTCTCATAGTTTACCTTTTTATTACGTTTAATCCCTAAAATGGCTTACTCACGGTTTACGTGAGGTCTAATGCCAGTGTAGAATGAAGGTGACCTTTATAAAAGGTTTTCTTTCTTAACTCTCACAGTTACAACTACAATTTGTTTTTTTGGAGAAAGACCCGTGCAAGAATACGTTCTCTGGTATCAAGAGCTTGGTATGCAAGATGTTCCACGTGTTGGCGGCAAAAATGCCTCACTCGGTGAAATGATTTCAAACCTCGCTAACGCAGGTGTACAGGTTCCGGGTGGTTTTGCCACTACAGCCGACGCTTTCAATGAGTTTTTAGAGCAATCTGGACTCAATGCAAAAATTCACGACATTTTAGATACACTCGATGTTGATGATGTAAATACACTCGCTAAAGTCGGTGCCGATATCCGCCAATGGATTATCGATACCCCATTCCAACCTAACCTAGACCAAGCCATCCGCGACGCATATAGCCAACTACATGGCGATACATCAGCCGATGTTTCATTTGCAGTACGCTCATCAGCTACCGCTGAAGATATGCCAGATGCATCATTCGCAGGCCAACAAGAAACATTCCTAAACGTACGTGGTATCGACTCAGTCATGGTCGCCATTAAACACGTATTTGCTTCTTTATTTAACGACCGCGCCATATCGTACCGTGTTCACCAAGGTTACGATCATCGTGGTGTAGCGCTGTCTGCTGGTATTCAACGCATGGTTCGTTCAGATAAATCAGCGTCAGGCGTTATGTTTAGTATTGATACAGAGTCTGGTTTTGAAGACGTTGTATTTGTAACTTCAAGCTACGGTTTAGGTGAAATGGTTGTACAGGGAGCAGTAAACCCTGATGAATTTTATGTTCATAAACCAACATTACAAAAAGGGTTGCCATCGGTAGTACGTCGTAACATTGGCTCTAAAGCCATTCAAATGATTTACTCTGCAGATGAGGCACACGGTAAACAAGTAGAAATTGTTGACGTAGAGCCAAGCCTTTCAAACAAATTCTCAATTACAGATGAAGAAGTGCAAGAACTTGCAAAACAAGCTGTAATTATCGAAAAGCACTACGGTCGTCCTATGGATATCGAATGGGCAAAAGACGGAAACGATGGCAAATTGTACATAGTACAAGCGCGCCCAGAAACAGTTCGCTCAAACGAAGATGCCAATGTTATGGAGCGTTTTCAGTTAAATGGCACAAGCAATGCCATTGCTGAAGGCCGTGCAATTGGTCATAAAATTGGTAGTGGTGTTGTTCGTGTTCTTGATTCAATTCAAGAAATGGATCAAGTACAAGAAGGCGATATTTTAGTTACCGACATGACCGACCCAGATTGGGAACCTATCATGAAGCGCGCCGCAGCCATTGTTACAAATCGTGGTGGGCGTACGTGTCACGCAGCAATTATTGCCCGTGAACTTGGTATTCCTGCGGTAGTTGGCTGTGGTAACGCAACCGATTTAATTAAAGCGGGGCAAGAAGTAACCGTATCATGTGCTGAAGGCGATACAGGTTATATATACGAAGGTATTTTAGATTTTGAAATACTTACGTCGCGCGTTGATAAAATGCCAGAACTACCAATGAAAGTAATGATGAACGTGGGTAATCCAGACCGCGCGTTTGACTTTGCACGTTTACCTCATGCAGGTGTTGGCCTTGCACGTGTTGAATTTGTAATTAACCGCATGATTGGTGTTCACCCTAAAGCGCTATTAAATTTTGACGACCAGTCACCTGCACTGCAAGCTGAAATTACCGACATTATTGCCGGTTACGAATCGCCAGTTGAATTTTATATCTCTAAATTAGTAGAAGGTATCTCAACGCTAGGCTGTGCATTTGCTCCAGAGCGTGTCATTGTGCGTATGTCTGATTTTAAATCAAACGAATATGCAAACTTAGTAGGTGGTGAGCAATACGAGCCTGAAGAAGAAAACCCAATGATTGGTTTTCGTGGTGCTGCACGTTATATCTCAGAAGACTTCCGTGATTGTTTTGCCCTTGAGTGTGAAGCAATTAAACGCGTAAGAAACACCATGGGTATGACAAACATTGAAATCATGATCCCATTCGTGCGTACCCTAGAAGAGGGTAAACGCGTTATCGAATTACTAGAAGAGCATGGCCTTAAACGTGGTGAGAATGGTCTAAAAGTAATCATGATGTGTGAGCTTCCTTCAAATGCATTACTTGCCGATGAATTTTTAGAGATGTTCGATGGTTTTTCTATCGGCTCTAACGATTTAACTCAGCTAACACTTGGTCTTGACCGTGACTCAGGCCTAATCGCACATTTATTTGATGAGCGTAATCCTGCGATTAAAAAGCTACTTTCTATGGCAATTAAAACAGCTAAAGAAAAAGGTAAATACGTAGGAATTTGTGGTCAAGGTCCTTCAGATCATGAAGACTTTGCAGCATGGTTAGTAGAGCAGGGCATTGATTCTGTTTCACTAAATCCAGATACAGTACTAGAAACATGGTTATACCTAGCAGACAAACTTGCTAAATAATCATCAGTACCCGTAACAAATAAAAATGCCAGCAATTATGCTGGCATTTTTGTGTGTGGGCTAAATTACCGTGCTAATTTTTTATCTAAATAATTACACGATTTAGTTAAGGCTTTTTGGCAAAGCTTTAAATAATGCCTGGCTTTTGGGTAGTAAAAAGAAAAGCACAGTAACCCCGCCATAAAAAATATTAGCGACGGGCCTGGCACGATTGCAAAAAACAGCCCAAGCAAAATAAACAATACACCTATGATCTGTAATAGTAATTTTTTCATATAAAGCTCTACACTATGGTTTAACTTGATTATAAATACAGCAGCTCAAAATACGATAAAAAGAGTGTTACAAACTGTAAAATCTTCAATTTCTATTAGCCATCACCATGATATAATTACACAAATGCCTTAAATTATCGCCGTCATGATAGCAACAATTACACAGCAAGATGCAGCGACCGACCTTGTCGCAAACTACTTAAGTACACTTAATAATCAGGGGTTTAGTGGAGACACCGATGCAAGCTATGCAACACGTTTAACCGCCTCTACCGATAACAGTATTTATCAGCAAATTCCACAAGGTGTTATTTTTCCTAAAACCGAAAAAGACATTCAACTGGCATTGCAAACCGCATCTCGCGACCCATTTTTGTCGCTTACTTTTGGCCCTCGTGGTGGTGGTACAGGTACTAATGGGCAATCACTCACACCAGGAATAGTGGTTGATTTGTCTCGCTACATGCGCGAAATACTCGAAATTAACGTTGAAGAAGGTTGGGTTAGAGTACAAACAGGTGTAATTAAAGATCAATTAAACGACTTTTTAAGACCTTACGGCTTTTTCTTCTCACCCGACTTATCAACCAGTAATAGAGCAACCATTGGCGGAATGATCAGTACCGATGCATCGGGTCAAGGTTCATTAGTGTACGGTAAAACCAGCGACCATGTTTTAGGACTTACTACCTATTTAGTCGATGGTAGCCCAATGGTGACATCACCCATAGACATTGAAAAAGCTAAAGTAATAGCCGAACAAGAATCATTAATCGGTAGCCTTTACAAAACAGTATTGGAAATTTCTTTAAATGAGCGCCAAGCTATTTTAGAAAAATTTCCACGCTTAAATCGCTTTTTAACCGGCTACGACCTTGAGCATGTACTAAGTGATGACTTACAAACTTTTGATATGAGTAGGCTAATTACTGGATCAGAAGGCTCACTAGGTATAGTGACTGAAGCTAAATTAAACCTAACGCCCATAGCCGAATTTAAAACACTGATAAATATTAAATACGACAGTTTTGATTCGGCACTTCGCCACTCTCCCTTTTTAGTTGATGCACGTGCAACATCGGTAGAAACAGTCGATAGCAAAGTATTAAACCTGGCTCGCGAGGATATTATTTGGCATTCAGTATCGGACTTAATAACCGATGTACCAAATAAAGATATGCAAGGACTCAACATGGTTGAGTTTAATGCAGTATCACCTGAAGATATAAAAGACAAAGTAAACACACTTTGTGCATTATTAGACGAGTGCGTAGCAAATCAAACCAATGGTGTTATTGGCTATCAATTAACCAGCAGTAAAAGTGACATTTTAAAGATTTATGCAATGCGTAAAAAATCTGTTGGCTTACTCGGTAATGTTAAAGGCAGCCAAAAGCCATTGGCCTTTGCTGAGGATACCGCTGTACCGCCAGAAAACTTAGCCGACTACATTGTAGAATTTAGAGCATTACTCGATAGTCATAATTTACAATACGGTATGTTCGGCCATGTTGATGCGGGTGTTTTACATGTACGCCCGGCGCTAGATATGTGCGACCCAGAACAAGAAAAACTACTGCGTACAATTTCGGACGAAGTTGTAAAACTCACCGCTAAATACGGCGGCTTAATGTGGGGCGAACATGGTAAAGGTTACCGAAGTGAATACGGCCCTGAGTTTTTTGGTGAGCATTTATTTAAACAACTTCGTAAAATAAAAACCGCGTTCGACCCAAATAATAGAATAAACCCTGGCAAAATATGTACGCCCATAGAAAGTGAAGACTCACTAGTTAGTGTAGATGGGCAAAAGCGTTCGTACTTCGATAAGCAAATTTCTATCGATGTAAAAACAAGTTTTAACAATGCAATGACCTGTAATGGTAACGGGATTTGTTTTAACTACGACGAAAATTCACCCATGTGTCCTTCATATAAAGTAACCGGCGATCGCAGGCATTCGCCAAAAGGCCGCGCAACATTAATGCGAGAATGGTTACGACTTCAAGAGTCTAAAAATGTAGATTTGCTCGAAGTAGAAAAAGAGCTTAACAAAGGCGAAGTTATTACCTGGTGGGAGCGTTTTGTTCATAGCCGTGAAAAAAACAAAGGTGTCTACGATTTTTCTCACGAAGTAAAAGAGTCAATGGATGAGTGTTTAGCGTGTAAAGCGTGTACAACATCTTGCCCAATTAAAGTCGATGTACCTACTTTTAGAGCACGCTTTTTAAATTATTATCACAGTTATTACGCGCGCCCACTTAAAGATTATTTAGTCGCTAACATTGAAAGTTCGGCGCCTGTAATGTCTAAATTTGCACGCGTGATCAACCCAATTGTTAAAACAAACTTAGTAAGTAGTTTAATTAAAAAAACAGTAGGGTATGTCGATACCCCTCAATTAAGTGTGCCTTCACTTGAAAAACGCGTAGCAAAAGCACATAAATTTGATTTTGAGTTATTAAACTCACTTTCAAGTGAAGAACAAAATGACTATGTGCTAATAGTGCAAGACCCGTTTACCAGCTTTTATGAAGCCGAGTTAGTGCAAAGTTTTATAACACTTATCATCGCGCTGGGTAAAAAGCCGATGCTATTACCGTTTAAACCTAATGGTAAAGCCCAACATGTAAAAGGGTTTTTGCATGAGTTTAAAGTAACCGCAAAAAATGCCGCAGAGTTTTTAAATAAACTTGCTGATATTAATTCGCCTTTGGTTGGTTTAGATGCATCGTTAGTTATGTGTTATCGCGATGAATACAATACCATTTTAGAAAATAATCGCGGCGAGTTTCATGTACAACTTGCCCATGAATGGTTACAAACTCAATCGTTTAAATCTCTATCGGCTAAACAAAAAACCGATACTGAATTTACATTACTGAGCCACTGTACAGAAACAACCGCTTTACCAAAAGCGGCAAGCGTATGGAAAACAATTTTTACTGATATTGGTTTAACCCTAAATACAACCAATACCGGGTGTTGTGGTATGGCCGGTACTTATGGCCATGAAGCACAAAACCAAGAAAATTCCCGTGCACTGTACGAAATGAGTTGGAAACCAATAGTAGATAAAAATAAACCAGAGCAACTTTTATCTACCGGTTTTTCGTGTCGCAGCCAAGTAAAACGTTTTGAGCAATTTAAACCAAAGCACCCAATAGAGTTGCTCGCTCAGGTACTTAGCTAGTAAAAGTTAAAAATAAAAAAGGCGTAACTTAAAAATAATAAGTTACGCCTTTTTTATTAATACCAATTCGCTTAGTTAAGTGATTTATTTTAAAGCTAAAAAACGTGTTTATACCAAAGCAATAAATTCGCTAATTTTTATAAACGCTATTTAGATTTTTTAACGAAGCTATCTGCAATTGGCTTTGTACTTATACCATGTATAAACACGCTAAATAAAATAGTCGTCATTGCAATAGTGGCAATATCGTATTTATTTTCTATTTGCGTGTCTATTACCATCAAAGTAAAAACGATAGATGCTAAACCTCGCGGACCAAACCACGCAAAAGTAAAACGTTCTTTCCAATTAAGTGCTGTAAATTGTAACGATAACATAACTGGTATTATTCTAATTAATGTAGTGCTTAGTAGGGCATACACAATTATGTTTGTATTTAATTTTGGTATTACTAAATACGCACAAACAAATCCAAATAAACACCAAATCATTAACGAAGTAAAATCAGCAATGTGCTCAGAATCTTCTATTAGCTCAGCGCGTATATCGGTTTTAGAAAATTTATCAAATAACAAACCCGCTACAAATACAGCTATAAATCCGCTGCCATGAAAATATTGTGTAATAGAAAACACAGCCATCGCATACCCAAGCAATAAAAATGGGCTAGTGTTTTTAGCAAAGTAATGGCGCTGCATTGCAAAATTTAGTGCCGGTATAAATACCGCAATAGAAAAACTAGCAATCAACAATGCTAAGCCAAGCTCTCTTGAAAACACACCTAAGGTATGTGAAGCAGTAATAGCAGAGTCAGGATTTTTTGCGAGTAAAATAAAAATTAAAAATACTGGTACACATAAGCCATCGTTTAATCCGCTTTCGGTATTTATACCTTCCCTAATTTTTTCGGGAACTTGTGTACTTTGCAATAACCCTTTACTCAAAGCTGCATCGGTTGGCGTAAGAATAATTGCCAGTAGTGCTGATTGAATTAACGACAACTCTGCAAATAAAAATAAGCTAACACCAATTCCACATAATAAAGTTAAGGGTAGGGCAACGAATAATAATAGGCTAGGGTATTGAAAACTATGCCTCAATACACCTAACTTAGATTTAGCCGCATCAGAAAATAAAAATATACTTAGCGTTAGCTCTATCAGTGGTAATAAATAATCTATTCCTGTTTTTAATTTTTCGCCTTCATTAGGAAGTAAAAACGCCAAAAACATGCCGCCAATAACAAAAAACATAGGCCCTGTTATTTCTGTGCGCTCTAGTTGTCTAATTGAAATTGAATAAACTAAAAATAAAAAACCAATAAATGCTATTACTAAGTATTCCATTAAATTTTCCTTTTAACGCCAGATTTTGCTCGCTCTTTAATATTTGTTTGAATGTAAATTTGATCGGTTGTGGCAATTTTTGAATGGCCTAAATCTTCCGATAAATGTTTTAGCGGTCGTGTTTGCGCATCATGTGTTGCGCCCGTGTGACGAAGCCAATGGGCAGTGGCTGCTTCAAGTTGTTCTGCATCATCTTTAAACCCATCATCAAGTAAAGATTGCTGTGCTAAATCAAAACTTTGTTGTACTAAACGCCTAATTTGCCTAACGGTCATCCCTCCTTGACCACGAATTTTATGCACCAATGGTTCAGATTCATCAACGCGTGGAAGGGCGGGTAACCCTCTGTATAATCTATAACGCTTTAAATACTCAACAAAATCATCACTTAACGTAACATCTCGTAGCTTATTACCTTTGCCCATAATTCGTAAAAACCAAAAACCGTCATTATCTTGCCAGAAATGTGACATAACCGGCGACCACTGCGGGCGCTCTGATAATTCTGATATACGTAAATATAGCCCTTTTAAGCACGCAAGCGTAAATAGGTTACGTTCAAGCTCTGGTTTTTTTTCACATAAATCACGTGTTACGCCAAATACATACTCCCATTGTATGTCACTTAAAGTGTCTGGGATCTGAATTTGAGATTGAACAACCAAATAGGGACTATTTTTTTTTACTACAGGAATAAAGTTCGCAAACGTTTTTTCTTCTAAAATAGAAAACTTATAAAATACATTTAGCGCAGTAAACATAGCCGCTAATGTTTGCTGACTCGCAATTGACTCTTTTAATATAAAAGGGCGCCAATTTTGGTTTAATCGACGAATACCTTGCTCATCTTTGTAACGCCATTGCACCGAAGTTGATGCCCATTTTTTATCTGGCTCAGCCATAAAATCAACATACGCTTCAATGTCTTCGCGTTTTAAATCGAACACTGATTTTTGGGCAATTAACCAAGACCACAAATAAAATCGTTCAAGCTCATTACGAAAACGATTAAATGTCGCTTCAGATTTTCGGCCGTATACATATAAGAATTGGTATAAAAATTTTAGATCGTCCTTTGATTCAGTTACAGTCAAGCCAACTTGCTGTATAAAGGATGCAAGTTCTGGGTATTCTGAATTTAGAGTACCATCGTCAAGATGAGCAATTTGATATCTTAATTGTTTTAACGTATCAACTAAAGCAACAAGCATAATGTATAAATATTCAATAAAATAATAGACTTACAGCTTAACGTTAAAGTCCGATACTGTCTAGTATTGGACATAGTGAAAGTGGATTTATTTAAACATTGTTGTGGATTGGTATGAATCGTATTAAGGAAAGTTTTATGAAAAAATTTATCGTGTTAGGCCTACTTACAATAAGTGTATTACTAACAGGTTGTGCTACGACCGGCAGTGCTTCACCTAGCGAAAAACGCGCTTTAGTACAAAGCATGAAAAACAATACCCTCGACAAATTATACGCACAAAAGCCCGATGTTAAAAAACAAATCGCCAATTCTGCTGGTTACGCCGTATTTGATAACGCAAACGTCAATGTAGTTTTAGCCAGTTTTGGTGGCGGGTACGGTGTAGTAAAAAATAACTTAACGGGTAAATCTACCTACATGAATATGGGTGAAGCCGGTTTAGGGCTTGGTTTAGGTGTTAAAGACTTTAATGTGGTTATGGTTTTTCATAACCAAGCGGCAGTAAATAGATTTATTGAACACGGTTGGGCCTTTGGCGGAAACGCAGATGCAGCAGCAAAATACGAAGATAAAGGTGGTGCACTGGTTGCAGAAGCGATTGCCGACCAAGTTACCGTATATTCTTTAACCGAAAATGGCCTTGCACTACAAGCTGTACTAAAAGGCACTAAATTTTGGGTAGATTCTGAGCTAAATTAACACCTAATTACTCTCCTAAAAGCGGGCTGGTTTGTATAATCACGCTCGCTTTCTTATTAATTAATTAATTTAACATAACATAACTTATGAGCTATTATTTATTTGCTAACTTTAATAAGTCACTTAGCCTATCTCCTCCAACTGGCCCGTTGGCAGATTGTAGAATTTCCTATCACGACCACACAATGACTACACCATGGGGCAAAGTTAAACCATCCGATGTACAACTAGTTCACCGATATAAATGGTCGGCAAGGAAATCTGAAAATATGTACAAAATACTTAAGGAGCAAAATAAAACACAAGATGAATATTTATCTGACCTACAAAGCCCACTTTTAGACATAATTGCTGATATATCAGTTAAGTAAGGAAATGGGCAATATGATTTATTCAATTTCGATTTTCATAGTACTGTTTACTTCATTAGGGGCAATTTTAAGTGCTATATCCCTAATAGAGCCAATGTTTAAATTCATTGCGTCATTTGTAATTTCTCTAGGATAAAAAGCGAAGCGATATTCTTTTTGATGTGAATATTCTATTCTTTTTTTGAATATCGCTTCATCTTCATCAAACTTTCCTGAGAACATATCAGGATCGTAGTATTCAATTAGCTCAGCTTTCAAGTCTATTTTTTGACCTTTAGAAGCATTGCAGACTCGATTAACAAATTCTTCTACATTAGTAATAATGACAGCTTCATTACCTAGACCAAAGCAGCTATTAGAAATTTTTAGCTCTTCCAGTAATTTAGGAATAGTTTCTTCTGTAATAACAATTTCTTCATTACTGTATGACGCGTAAATACAAAATATATTTATATTGTCGTGACTATTCAGTTTTATACCCACATTTCCAATAACATCTTTGATAATCATTCCATTTATTTCAATAATTACATCTTCAGTTTTATGCCAGTTGATAATACCTTCATGTTTATCACCTCTATTTCCTTCTGTTTCATCATCAAAATTTCTAAAAAAAGAGAGCTTTTTGCAGTGTAAATTACCATCTAGAAATGATTCTGCGTATTCACTTTTATCAAAGATTTTAACCATGTAATAAATATATTTTTGCATAAACTTCCTTATTTGATTTTTATTGATTTCTTAATTTTTAGAACATATCTTTAAGTTCAATATATTCTTTTTGATTTTAATGCATTCTTATATCATAAAGCTTTTACGACTAGTTATGTGATTAGGCTATTTAAAATTATATGTTTTCTTAGCATTATCAGGCCTTACTAACTGGCTTGTAAACCAAGCATGTACAATATATCAACTTAAACTGGTTTCAGATATTACATCTAAAACCTTTAGCCAAGTTTCACAGAATAAGAATGTTCAGATTTCTACTTATAAGCCTTCATTCAAACCGCCGACTAAGCAATAATTAAATGTGACGACAAAGTTTGTAAGTTTTTTCTAAACGAATATCGTAAAAATCCAACAGAAATTAATAGATTAAAAATAAGAGATTATTGCCTATATCTTCAAATTAAATGGTTGGCAATGCCAAGCTGTCAATAGTGACAGTGATGATAACTTGATAATAAAAAAGGGCTTTTTGCCCTTTTCGTTAATATTACGTACCGTAATTTATGGGTTGTTAAATTAAGTATCTCTTAAATCTACCAATACTACTTTAAAAGATGTCTTACGTTTAGATCAATAGAATTTTTAAAATCTGATAATGAAAAATCTTCTTTACTATTTATGTTAAAAATTTTTATTTTTAAAATTTCATCTATAAAGACTTTATTTTTATCTGTTTCTTTAAATTCCTTCATTGTTTTTTCAGGCTTTGAGATGTCTTTTTGTATTTTAAGCATGATATTAGCAGCATATACTCTTAGCCGAATAAGTTCTTCTTCCTGTTCTATAGAATGAATCGCACCTAAAACATCTATGATTTCTGATAATTTACAGTATGACTTTTGAATTTCATTAAACTCTCTAACCATAAACCCTTTTAGTTCATCTCTACTGCATTTTTCATACTCATGTATAATTTTATCACTATTACCTTGGTATATATTTAATGAATTATAAATTTGCCTTGCTGTATGGTAAATACAGAATGTAAGAGATATAAGCTGCTTATATTCATTGATTGTTTTATCAACTTTCCATTTTTTATATGTTTTCACAGCATAACAAACTAACAAGATGCTACAAATACTTACGATAAAATTGCTAAAAGATGATATTAATGAAGCAACTGTTTCCATATTAGCAGTCCCAGTAAATATTAATTGTACTAATCCAATCATTACAATAAATGTAATAGCAAATACAATAGTTAATAATACATAGCAATAGATGGTGCTTAAATTTCCCTTGAAATCTTTCATTTTATTAATCCTTAATATGCTGTTATTTATATTTTATTTTTAATCATATATAAATTATCAAACGCCTCAGCCAACTTTTCAGTTTCTCTAAACACGGTATTCCAATATTTTATGCGTGTGTCTGCATCGAGATTAGTAAAGTCGTTTCTATCTGGAATTTTTCCGTAAGGTAAACCGGCTATAAATTCTTTTGATGGAGTAACCATCACCACGTTATCGTAATTTTGTGGTGCTACTTTACGTTTTAAATTTTTATCGAACCACCCTGCTTTTGGCTCGCTATTAAAATGCGGATATAAAATTAAGCCTGGGTTATTAATTTTTAAATCAAAGTGGTAGTCAATTATTCCGCCATCGCGATACATACCTTGTGGCGAGCCTGCAATATTTTTTATGCCTTGCATAACAAGGGGTATAGAGCCGGATGCAAGTAAGGCATCTTTTAAATTTGTTTGGCTAAGTGCTATGTTTTGGGTTTTAAAATTGTAACTATCGGTTATTGATAAATTACTGTTTGGTGTGCCAAAAATAAATCGCTCGTACTGCGAACCTAATAATTTTCGGTTTACACGATTGAGCATATAACTTTTTGATAAACCTAAAAGCTGAATTAATTTGTTTTCGCTGGCAATAAACCCATTTGACTTAGCCACTATAAAATGCGCTTTAAAAATAGGGTTATTTAAAATTTCGGTTACGCCGTGCTCCCCAAATACATCATCTAATAATGCGCGGGCTTTTAGTGTAATTTCAGCGGATGTTGGTTTATTACTAGAATAGCGTGTTTGCGAATACGATTTTGCTAAACGCTCAATGGCAGCAACGGGGTCGTTTTGTGCAAAACAAGCAGATCGAAATGCCCCAGCAGATGAACCAATTAAGTTAAGTGGTTGGGTGCGGTTTTTAAAAAATTCACCAAAAATATATTTGTCTAACCCGAATAAGGTAAACCATTTTGGCCCGCCACTTGCCCCTAAAAAAGAGGTAAATAATTCCGGTTTAAAGCCCTGCTCGTTAATAATTTTTGCTGCTGTTTTCCCTGCATGAATGTCGATCATTAAATCAGTTTACCTTATTGTTTTTATATTTTTGTGCTATTTACAAAACCTAATTTTGAATAATTATGCAAAATTAAAAAGCGATTTTATGTTGCCATAAAACCGCTTTTTATCGTTAAAATTGCTTAAAATACGGGAATCAATCCCAAATGCCACTTTCGCATTTACCCTGTACTTTTACGTCTTTTACTTTAAATTCAGGCTCTATGCCTTTTTCTCTTTGTGTGTTGTAGTCGCGATTAACAGACAAAATAGTTGGCGTGAGCAATATAATAGCGATTACGTTAACCACTGTCATTAACCCTAATGCTATATCGGCTAAATCCCAGACTTCTTTTAATGACGCTGATGCGCCCCACAGCATCATTGATAAATAAAGTAATGTATAAATTGTGCGCCCTACTTTGTTATCGAGCTTAAATAAATGCAGGTTACTTTCGGCGTAAGCGTAGTTGGCCACTACCGAAGTAAAGGCAAATAAGGTTATGGCTGCAGCAACAAAATATACGCCGCCTTGTGCTAAATGCGCAGTCATAGCGCTTTGCGTTAAACGTATACCTTCCATTTCGCCGCTTATATCTACATCGGCTAACAAAATAACAACAGCAGTACAGCTACAAAGTACAATGGTGTCGAAAAACACGCCAAGCATTTGTATGTAGCCTTGTGTTACTGGGTGATTAGGGATAGGGCTTGCACTTGCTGCGGCATGGGGCACACTACCCGCACCAGCTTCGTTAGAATATAATCCGCGTTGTATACCATTTTTAATGGCAGCGCCCATTGCGCCTGCGCCAGCCTCTTGTAAACCAAAGGCCGATAAAAACACATCTTTAAGCATGGCTGGTACTTGCGGTAAATTTATAAGCGTTATAATTACGGCAGCTGCTACAAATAATATGCCCATAAATGGTACTACTCGCTCTGCAAAGCGGGCTATTGCTTTAAAGCCGCCAAGTATAATCGAGCCTGCTAATACCGTAATTACTAAGCCTGAATAAAAGGTGGGTACTTCAAATGCATAGTTTAGTGCATCTGTTATGGTATTAGTTTGCATTGCACTAAATGTAAAGCCATAACCTAAAAATAAACATGCGGCAAACACAATAGCAAAGGCACGGCTGCCTAAACCTTGTTGAATATAATAAGCGGGGCCGCCTCTAAATTCGCCACTACTATCGCGTACTTTATACACCTGCCCTAATACACTTTCGGCAAAGCCGGTTGCCATGCCAAGTATGGCTATAACCCACATCCAAAATATAGCGCCGCTTCCGCCTAGTGAAATAGCAACAGCTACCCCAGCTAAATTACCTGTACCTACCCGGGCACACAGGCCAGTACACAATGCCTGAAATGATGAAATATCGTCTTTTTTACACTTGCTACTGCCTTTTAACAGGCTAAACATGTGTTTAAATTTTACTATTTGAATTGCTTTTAAACGTACCGAAAACCAAATACCTGCAAACAGTAGTATGTAGATCAGTATTTGGCCTTCTCCCCATAATAGGCCATTTACACTTTTTACTAGGGTATCAAACATGGGCTAATCCTTTTGTATTTATTATGTTTTACTCAGCAAGTGGTTGAGTAAATGGCATTTAATTATGCATATTAGCCATAGAGTAAGGCAGCTATGCTGCCTTAGTATGTTGACTTAGTGGTAGGTTATTTACTTTGCAGATGAATGCCTGCAATCATGCATCTAACCGAACCTCCCGCCGACTCTATGGTTGGTATAGGTAACGGAACAAGTTTAGCTGTTTTTTGTATTGCTGCTTTTTGCTCGGTTGTAAGTGCATTAAACGCCGTTTGTGAGAGTGCTAAAATACGACCATTTGTACCTTGTAACTCTATTGCGTTGCCACAAAAGCTACTTATTTGCGCATTAGTTAAGTTTATTACTTCTAAATGGCTTTGTATAAAATGGTTAGTTAATTGTTTGTGCTGACTATTTGGTACCATATCTAGGCTGATCATGGCAAACTCTGTGGCTACACACATTAATACATTAGTATGATAAACCGCAGTACCTTGCTTATCGTAGGCATTAAATACAACAGGTTTTAGCCTTAATTGCTCGCATACTGTATTAACCACAGTTTTAGTAGTGCGCTTAGATTCTACTGCATAAGCAAACTTATGTGGGTGGTCAATAACAAGCGAACCGGTGCCTTCTAAAAATGCATTTTCTTTCGCTAAAAATGAATAATCAGTCACAGGCAACACTCTATAGTGATCAGTCAAAAAATCAATTATATCTTTTCGATATTCTAATCTTCTGTTTTCTGCGTACATTGGGTACATAACTAGCTCGCCACTTTGATGGGTAGAAAACCAATTATTTGGAAACACAGAATCGGGCGTGTGTGTATGTTCGTCTTCAAAAAGATGAACCGTTACGCCCTCGTTTTGCAATAATTTAACCGCATTGGTTACTTCGTCAAAGGCATGCTGACTCTGATTTTGTGAGTTGCAGGTACTTTGAAACGTGTTGTCTAACATAGTTTGTGGGTTAGATGTAAAGTGATGCGGTCGTACCATCACCACAGCGCTGGGTGCTTGCTTTATATAACTCATGCCACTTGCTCTTGCTTAGGCGTTTTTGCTGTTTGTGTACTATTAAGTACCGAAAATAAATTACGCGGATCGGCTTGTTGTGTAATTAAATCAAGCAGTTCAAACTCACCTGCAGCCACCAGCGCGTCTTTAATATAAACCAGTGCGGTAAAGTCTTCGCTTGCAAAACCTACCCCATCAAAAATAGTAAGCTCGTTGTTACTTATACGCCCAGGTGTTTGTTTATTAATTACTTTATGAAACTCTGTTACGGCAAAGGTTTCGCTCATTTGCTGAATTTCGCCTTCTATTCTGGTTTGCGGCTCGTACTCTACAAACACAGTGGCACGCTCTAGTAACTGTGAATCAAGCTCTGTTTTACCAGGGCAATCGCCACCAATGGCATTTAAATGCACACCCTGTGGGACCATATCGCTGGTTAAAATAGTGGCATTTTTTTTATCGGCTGTGCAGGTTGTAATAATGTGCGCGCCTTGAACGGCTTCTTCTGTGCTATTGCATAGAGTGACATTTAAGCCGTAGCCACTTAAGTTGTTGTAGGCTTTTTGTGAGGCGTTTTTATTAATGTCGTATAAGCGAATGTGAGTAATGCCTAACACAGCTTTAAAAGCCAGTGCCTGAAACTCAGACTGTGCACCATTACCAATTAATGTCAGCGTTGTTGAGTTTTCAGGCGCTAAATACTTTGCCACAAGCGCCGATGTAGCCGCTGTTCGCAGGGCCGTTAGTAGACACATTTCACTGATCATAACTGGGTAGCCGCTATCAACATCTGACAAAATACCAAATGCGGCCACTGTTTGAAGCGCTTTAAATGTGTTTTTTGGATGACCATTTACATATTTACAGCTAAACATTTTGCCATCGCTTACGGGCATAAGCTCTATTACACCATCTGGAGAGTGCGCTGCATAACGTGGCGATTTATCAAATTCGTGCCAGCGAGCAAAATCTTGCTCTAACCTTTGAGTAAGTTCTAGCAACACGTTTTCTATTCCCATTTTATTTATAAGTTTGGCCATTGCCTGTACGCTCACAAATGGAACACCTTGTTTAGGCTGTGCGATAAAATGACTCATAAATACCTCTTTAATGACTAAATAAATTATTTGAAATAAGTTTATAGGCCAGAGATGCTACTTAAAATGCCAAAATTTTATACAAATAATAGTATTTTTTAGCAAATTGCTATGCATTAAAGTACAAATTTTGTAGTTTGTAATAAACACATAATCCAAGGCGTTTTATGACCCCTTACATTTACGACTCATTAGATAACGCATTAATAGCCGAATTAAGAAAAGATGGCCGCGCTTCTATTTCAGCATTGGCCGATGTTTTAAAGGTGTCGCGCGGGACAGTGCAAAACCGTTTAGACCGGCTGGTTTCATCGGGTGCTATATTGGGCTTTACGGTTCGTGTACACGAACACATAGAAACCGAAGCTGTAAGAGCCATTATGATGGTGGAAGTGGTGGGTAAATCGACCTCGCAGGTTATTAAAACCATGCGAGGCATTCCAGAGCTTACTAAGTTACATACCACCAATGGCGCTTGGGACTTAGTGGCTGAAATACAAGCTGCAAATTTAGGTGAGTTTGATGGTGTACTCAGACAAGTACGCGAAATAGAAGGCATTTTAAATAGCGAAACCAGTATATTATTGTCATCCACTTAGGTTTATTAACGCTATGTTTTACTATATGTATTTTATGCAATACTCGGTTTATGTATTAGCTAATGGACTATAGATTGAACAAGCTTTCTATTCGGTATTATTCGCAAGGTATAAAACGCCACCAGCACAATTACCATCAACTCGTGTTACCTCTACACGGGGAAATTTTTATAACGTTAAATAATGACTATAAAACAACGGTGAGTACGGGCAGTTGTATCGTTATAGAGAAAAACGTAGTGCATGCCTTTACGGCCGATGAAGCCGCGCGCTTTATTGTGGCAGATTTAGATGCCCTTCCTGATAACCTTATAAACCTTTTATGCCCTAAAATCTCAATAGATAGCCGTTTATTAAGTTACTTACAGTTTATAGAGCAGCAACTACTTGTTGTTAATGATGAAAAGCTGACTAGCTCAACCTTTGATTTATTTTATTTACTACTTTGTGAGCAAAGTAGCCACAGTAATATTGATAAGCGAATAGATAATGTCATAACCACGGTAAAGCAAAATTTAGCGTATCCCTACACGTTAAAAGAGCTGGCCAATATTGCCTGTTTAAGCGTTACACAATTTAAAACTGTGTTTAAAAGAAACACCAACATGAGTGCGCTGCAATATATCACTATGTTACGAATGCAGCATGCGCGCGCCTTATTAACCCATTCAGACCTACCAATCGCTTTAGTAGGTGAGCGCATTGGCTATAACGATGCCTCAGCGTTTAGCCGTCGGTTTAATTTATACTTTGGGCAACCACCTAAGGCGTTTACAAAGCAGTAAATTGCGTCAGAGCAAACAACAATACCATCTTTTTAGCACATTTAAACTTCAGCCTATTGGTACACTCAGTAAATAGTATTTACGGAGGGTAATTAATGGCAACACACATAGGGTTTTTAGCAATATTTTCGTGGGGGCTTTTAGCATTACTGGGTAATTTAACTAAAGCACTGCCTGCTTTTGAGTTACTTTTTATATGCTTTTCAATCTCTTTTATTATTTTATTAGTTAAACGCGTCGCTACAAAACAGCCATTATTCAGCCCGCCTAAGCTTTCTAAAAAGCAAATTATAATAGGTGTTACTGGTTTGTTTGGTTTTCACTTTTGTTATTTTATGGCTTTAAAGTACGGTCCTTTAATCGAGGTAAGCTTAATTGTGTACCTTTGGCCATTATTGCTAGGTGTATTTGTAGCTACTCCAGGGGCTAAATTTAAAGCCATATTAGGCGGATTACTGGGATTTTTAGGCACGCTTAGTTTAATTACCGATGGCAGTGGGTTATCTATTAATAGTGAATATTACTTAGGGTATTTTTTTGCAGGATGCTGCGCAGTATTGTGGTCGAGTTATTCTTATTTAATGTCGCGATTTAATAGCCATGTAGATGACATAGGCTGGCTTTCACTTATTGTGGCTGTGCTTGCCCTTTTTGCACATTTTTATTTTGAAACAACCGTAATAAATTTATCTGTTTCACAATGGCTAGGCGCTATTTTATTGGGATTAGGCCCTGTGGGCGGTGCATTTTATTTATGGGATCACGGTTTAAAATTTGGTAACCGCTCGCTATTAGCTTCGTTGAGTTTTTTAACGCCGGTGCTCTCTACCTTTATTTTAATACTTGCCTCGCAGGCTCCCTTTAGTTGGTCAGTATTTATTGCTTTGGCGCTTATTTTATTAGGTGCAGCTATTAGCAATAAAAAACCTTCAATAAGTTTAAAAAAAGCATAGCTTTAATTTTGCTTAGGCACTTTACCCACGCTTAAACTTAAGTAGAGTTTAAGCGTGGGTACTCAACTACATGGCGTAGCTATGTGCGTAGTCAACTATACGGGCGTTTTGGCTTTTTAAATAAGCGCGGCCTGCTTTTACACCTAGCTTATGATCAAAGCGTAAATCATCGTTTGAGCTGCCTAATAATTTACTGTGCAGCTTTTCATCTGCAAAAATTTGTATAATTTCTACATCACTAGGCGGATTAGCAATAAACGTCAGCTCGTCTAGGTATGCTTGTTCGTGTTGAACCAAGTAATCGAGTGTTTTTGGGCAGTAACCTGATGCACATGCAAATGTTCTAAGCTTTTGAACCCATGCAGTTTGCGCTTGAAAATGCTCATCAACGGTTCTTATTACTACAATTTTTCGTGCACCACGGTTATAAGCTTCGCGTACAGGCAGTGGTGCCGCTAAGCCACCATCTACATAAAAATCTTCACTCGATTGCTCTTGAGTTAAATGTGCTTCGTTTGCGGCTTTTGTATCTAACCAAGGCGTTAGTTTAACCCCCTGTTTATACAAAAAAGGGAGTGCGCTCGATGCCTTTAGTAAATCTCGCCATTGCCTACCTTCACCTGTTGGCGATAGGTAATAAGCTTTTCTGTCACGAGTGTTTGTAGCGGTTATGAGCAACTCTCGCTCACCTAAACTGTTTTTAGCTGTTTTAAAGTCAAGAGCTCTGTTTACTTCGGTGGTTTTTTCAAAGTACCAATCTAAATCAACAATGTGTTTACCCATTAAACCACGGCCTAATTGAAAAAAACGCTTGTTACGCGAAAGTCCTCTAATTAAACGTTTTGCATAGCCTTTTTGGCGTGCTAAATAGCTAGTTAAATTTTGCGAGCCGGCAGAAGTGCCAATAAATAAATCAAAAGGGTCGTAGTTTTGCTCTAACCACGCATCAAGTACACCGGCTGTGAATATCCCTCGTTGTCCGCCGCCTTCAGCTATCAGTGCAACTTTTGGCTGCGCTGTATGAGTAACTGAATTAGCCGATGCGGTTGTTAGAGCGTTCACGGTGTACCTTCCTTTAATTTAATGATGTTTGGTTAATAACTACATTATAAAAAACTAAAGCAATGTCTTAAAATTGATTGTTTAAATCAGTTTGATTGATAAAACAGAACGACACATAATTTTAAACGGGCCTTGTCCTTGGCACCCTAAGTATATTTAATTATCGAAAGTGTTTGTTCAGACATCACTTAAAGCTAATAAGTTTGTATTCACTTTTAATGATGTCTATATACTAGCAAGGCCTGTGTGTACGCTTGCTTAACTAAACACCTCCTTTTTAAATTAGTGCTTTATTTCCATTAAAATTTCGAGGGCGCGGTGGCGTTTTTCGCTGTCGTATACGTCGTTTGTAAATATAAACTCATCCACTTCTAGCTCTTTGGCTATCATTTGTAATTTATGTTTTATACTCACATGCCCGCCAACAACGCTTAAGCTTAAAAAGTTTTCGACATGAGCGCGCTCTTGCTCACTCCATAAACCTTCCATACTCTCTACCGGTGGTTTTAACCACAGCTCTTTACCACGTATTAGTTCAAGCACCCGTTGCTTTGAGGTGGTAGATAGGTATTGCGCTTCTTCGTCAGTTTCTGCTGCCACCAGCGGTAAAGCAAGCATTACATAGGGTTTATCTAATACATTTGAGGCTTTAAATTCTCGTTTATATAGCGCGATGGCATCATGTACAAAACGCGGCGCAAAGTGCCCTGCAAATACATAAGGTAGCCCTTTTTTAGCGGCCAGTTGCGCGCTAAATAAACTCGAGCCTAATAACCAAAGTGGTACGTTTGTGTCCTCCCCCGGTATAGCACGTATAGGGTGAGTACCGTTATATGGGCCTAGTAATGTTTGCAGCTCTGTTACCTCCTCTGGGAAGTTTTCAGCGCGGCTCATATCATTATTCAGTGCACGGCTGGTTACAGGATCACTACCTGGAGCGCGGCCAAGGCCTAAATCTATTCGTCCAGGGTATAAACTCTCTAATGTGCCAAACTGCTCAGCCACAACTAATGGCGAATGATTCGGCAGCATTATTCCGCCGGAGCCAACACGTATACGCTGAGTTTTACCTGCAATATGGCCTACTAATATTGAAGTAGCAGCACAAATTATACCGGGCATATTGTGATGCTCAGCTAGCCAAAAGCGATTAAACCCTAGCTGGTCGGCGCGCTGAGCGTATTTAGTGGTTTTATTGAGCGTATGAGAAACACTGTCCCCTTTGATCATGGGGGCAAGCTCTAATAACGAAAAGGGAATGGAAGATAACAAAATAGCAGCTCCTTAAAATGCATGCTAACAATGGGCTTCATCATCAGCATAAAACACTTAAATGGGTCTGCTATTTATTCAATTCAAGTTAGCTAACAGATAAAAGAAAAAATAGCGTTTACCTGCTTTGCTTTAAGGTATTTATGCAAGCTCAGGGCTTTGCTGGCGCTCTTTTTTATAACTCTCTGAGTTCAGGCCTTTTTTCCAGTAACCAGAAGAAACTATATTACAGCGCGGTATATCACACTCCTGCGTAAGAAAGGCTTTGGCCTTACGTACCAATCCTGCCTCTAATGCCATAAATACAATAGGTGGCTCATTTGTGCTGGTTAAATTGTTAAGCGCGCTGAGCATATCGGCCTCGGGGGTATTTGTAATTAACCAAGTAACATCGCGCTGCGTGTGTAAATTAATTATGTCTTGCGCTGTAAGGGCATGCACAAAGGCGTCAATTTTTGCGCTGGCGGGTAACTGCTGCATGTAGCCCTTTATTGCATTAACTGAGGTTAAATCGCCTAACAATACATAATGCGGATGCTGGTAATTATCAAGCTTTTTAGGACCAGGGCCCGCTATGCCTACGTTGTCACCAACTTTTGCAGTTGCGGCCCATTGCGTAGCCGGGCCTTGGTGCATGTTTATTACAAAGTCGAGCGTTATTGCACCGCTTGCCTCATCAATGTCTCTTATTGTGTAAGAGCGCATACACGCGGTTTTTAAATTAAAATCAACTTTGCCATTTTGGGGGATAAGCACTTTTACATAACAACCAATATGCGCTTGTGTTAAATCCGAAAACTCATCAGAGCCTACAACAATGCGCTGTAAATGCGGTGTTATTTGTTCAGTACTTAGTACCGTAGCTTTGCGAACTTGTTTACCCATTTAAAATCACCTCGTTTAACAAAATAGTTAACTGCTTTTTAAAGCAAGCATTGCACAACGCCCCATTGGTTGATAAAATCAACTATAACAAACTAATTGATATTATCAACCATTAGAGAGCTTATGAACACGCTTTTATCAAATACCCTATTTGAGCTGATGCAAAATTACCGCGTAACAATACGCGAGGCTATTAACGCAGGCGACCTTGGTATTAATGCTATGCACGTGCGTTGTATACACATTATTGCCAGTACATCTAACTGTACCGCTAACGACATTGTGACTAAAACACAGCGCGACAAAGCACAAATTGCCCGGTTAATTAAAGATCTCATTGCCTTAAACCTTATTAATAAGCAAGCCAGTGAGCACGACAAACGATGCTTTATTTTATCGCTCACTGAACAAGGCAACACACTGTTTGATAAGTTATTAGCCTCTGAGCAGCAAATAAATGAGCAAATGTGTAAAAACTTAAACCCGCAGCAAATCAAAGACTTTTTAGATACCGCGCAACAAATGATCAAAAACATGGCGTGATCTGTCTTTCATTTCTTGGCATAACTTACACAAAACGCATATACTGTACACTTATACAGTGTATGCGTTTTAGGTTGTGTTATGTTTGTTATTCCCGTTTATATAGAAGCCGGTGTGTGTGGGTTTGAATCGCCCGCGGCGCAATACGCCGAGCTTGGTGTTTCGCTTGATGAGCTATTAATAAAGCACCCCGACGCCACCTTTATTGGTATTGCATCGGGTAACTCCATGCAAGAAGTGGGGATTTTTGAGGGCGACTTGCTTGTAGTAGACCGTGCTGAGCAAGCCGATAACGGCGATGTTATTGTTGCCAACTTAAATGGTTTATTTGTGTGTAAGTTACTTGATAAAACCAATGCGCGGTTACTTTCAGCATCGCCTTTACATAAGCCGGTACAACTAACCCCAGCTGATGAGTTTCAGTTAGAGGGCGTGGTTACACTATCAATTAGAATGCACCGCCCAAGCCCTGAGTTATTAAAATGTACGCCTTAGTCGATGCTGTTGCCTTTTATGCCAGTGCCGAAAAAGTGTTCGACCCTGCTATTCGCTCTAAACCTGTGGTGGTTTTAACTAATAACGATGGCTGCGTATGTGCGGTATGCCCTATTGCTCGGCACTTAAACATTCCTAAATTTGGCCCTTATTTTAAAGTTAAGCACCTGCTTGAGCAACACAAGGTGGTTGTACGTTCGAGTAACTATGAGCTGTACGCCGATTTAAGCGCCAAAATGATGAACATAATTGGCCGCTTTTGCGACACACAGTATATATACAGTATTGATGAGTCGTTTTTACACTTTAATGGCTACACACCCCTTATACAAAACTGGCATGAGTACGGGCATACAATAAGGCGTACCGTGTGGCGTGAAACTAAACTCCCTGTGGGTGTTGGTTTTGGCCCAACACCTACGCTTGCTAAAGCCGCTAACCATGCAGCTAAAAAGCTAAGCGGGTTTGATGGAGTGGCCGTTATAAATAACGAGCAAAGCCGCCAAGCAATTTTACAAAGAATGAGCTGCGCCGATGTATGGGGGATAGGAAAGCGCCTAGCTAAAAAGCTTAACATAATGAACATACATACAGCATGGGATCTGGCACAGCAAAACCCTAAAACCATGCGCCGCGCGTTTAGTGTGGTGGTAGAGCGTACCGTAAGTGAGCTAAATGGTATATCGTGCTTAACATGGGACGATGTACGCCAAGATAAGCGAGAAATATATTCTACTCGCAGCTTTGGTGAGCGGATCAGTGAGCCAACAGCTCTTAAAACTGCCCTTATTAACCACGTAACTACAGTTGCCAGTAAACTACGAGGGCAGCGCTCACTAGCAAAACAACTGTATATATTTGCCGCCACGGGCAAACACGAAGACCGCTATTGTAAAAAGTCGTTTATATATAAATTTGCCACCCCCACTAACGATACCTGCGTAATGGCCAATGCTGTATCAGAAGTATTTACTCATATTTACCAGCCAGGTGTACGGTTTTATAAATGTGGTGTAGGTGCTTTAGAGCTTACCTCGGTGCAGTACCAGCAAAACGATTTATTTAGCCAAAGTGCCGATAACCCTAAATTAATGCAGTGTCTTGATACGATAAACAACCGCTACGGAAAAGGCATACTCACTCTAGCCAGCAGCAAATTAAACCAAGGCTGGCATATGAACAGAGATTATTTATCGCCCCAATACACAACGCGCTGGCACGATATACCGCAAATTCATTGCAAGTAAATTAATCAACTTGTCTTGTAAATGTGCACTCTACTGCCGGGGAATTCTGCGTATATTTGAGCGTTGTAACACTGGTAAACTTAATGCTTTGTCTGATGGTTTTTTCGTTATTAGGGTCAATACAGCGGCTCATTTTTAAGCTGTTATCAACACCATCACTTTTGTACTTATAAGAGCTAGTTACAAAACAAAAATTTGGCTTTTTAGTTGTACGGGTGCCGTTGTGTAGGCTTTCAAACGCAATATGCTCGCCTAATTTAAAACCCGCATCAGGGTAAACGGGGTTAATTAAACTCAACTGACTATCCACACATAAGGGGGAGTTAGCAGTTACCACCTGGTAATCGCCAAGCATTGTTTTTAATAACGGTATAAAACGGCTTTTATTACTCGGCGTAACAGTTTTAGCAAAAAGTACATTACTTAGAAGTAAACAGCTCATACATAATAAAATTTTACGATAACTCATTAAAATTCCAACTCATTACTAATAAAAATAGCATAACACACTCAACTCTATACTTACTTAAAATACATTTGGTTCATAAAAGAAAAAGCCCCTTGAATACATCAAGGGGCTTTTATCACTATAAAAATATATTTATTAGTAAGTGTTACTTAAAGCTCTGCGCTCTTGTGTACACAACAGAAAATGCCAAAAGCAGCAACATGAAAGCTAATGAACCACCACCACTGCCCTTTTCACTACTTGTGCTAGCATTAGTGACGGTCACTGCTAAACTTTGCTCAGTTTCACCTTCACCATCAGATACAATAAGCTTGAAGCCCAGCTCTGTAGTTTGAGACACACTTGGCGCTGTAAACTTAAGTGTGCTGGAGTCAACATCGTTAAGCGCCACTTCTACGCCCATTGTTTGAACCCACTTAAGAGAAAGCTCTGAGGATTCTTTATCGGTTGCAGACGCTGTCACTGAAACTTCCTGACCTTCTTTAACCGACACCGCAGATGTACTTAATTCTACACTTGGAAGCTGATTAACATGTAAAAAGCTAACGGTGTATACTTGCGTAAATTGCTCATAGCCATCTGATATCACTAACGTAATATCCGCATCAACTGTTTGCTCAAGCTCACCCACGGTAAGTACCGCTTTACCTTGAGTATCCTCAGTTGTAATAGATAACTGAGAGTGTTCAACACGCCATTCGTAAGATAACGTATCGCCATCAGGGTCAGTAGAGCCAGAAGCATCAAGCTCAATAGTAGCAAGTTCTTCTATTGTGGCTGGTATATCTACATTTAATACAGGCGCCTGATTTAGACTCTCTTGAGCTAGTTTTGCCACAACTTCAATAGCGCCGTTTACCTCTCCATCAAGGTCGAATGCGCTACCATCTGCGATTGCAAAGCTAAAGCAACGTGAACACACTTGCTCATATACATTACCTGATAATACAGTGGCCGACTGCCAACCAGCCGCGGTTAGTACTCTTACTTGCATGTCTGAGCTTAAAATTGCATTTACATACTCAGGTAGAGCAATTTCTGCGGTGCTTGATGAATTAGATAACGTAACACGAAGGTTAATTACATCACTTTTAGCTTGGAAGTGAGGTTCTATTAGATCTAAATCTGAGAAATAAGTGCTGAGCGCTTGTTCAGAAATAGACATATCAGCAATATAACCCGCTGCTAAAGCCTCTTTGATGCTACCTACAGCTAAGTGATTAAACTCATCAATACTGTGAGCACTATCACCTGAAGCTAAGATAGCTGTATTAGTGACCGATGAGCTATCTAGGTAATCAGCAATACCATCTTTATCGCTATCACCTACTCCTTCCTCAATATCAGGTATACCGTCGCCATCAGTATCTAGTTCAGGGTCATCAAATATAACGCTATCAACAAGACGTAAACTAGTTTGCTTAGTTGCTAGTAGTTCATCACCTTGTTTTACACGTAAAGTTAAATCTATATTATTGGTTTGCTCAGAGAGATTTGCACTAAATGAAACATCCCACTGTGAATCAGCTGTTTTATAAATGTAAGAATCAACACCTGCGGGGCCAATAAGCTCAAGGGATATATCACTACCTGTACTAGGTAAATTTACTAACTTAATGGTGGCATTAAAGTCAGGTATAGAACGCTGAATAGTTTTATTAACTGCTTTACCATTTTGATAAAAATCAGTAATAAACTGCGCCTGTGCCGCTTCACTTAAGTACACTAGCTGGCTGTTATCATTTTTGTCTATAAACACATTACCATTAGATAGGACACTAATACTTGCTGCGCTGCCTACAAATTCTCGCTCTAACTCAAGCTTAATAGGTCCATACTGATTAGTAGTAAAATACTGGGTGCTATTATTAGCTTGTAAATGAAAGCTAGAGTAACCATATGGGTTAGCGCCGCTAATAAAAACATCTACAAGCACATTACCATTTTGATACACATACGTAGTAGGCTGAATACTAATTTCAGGGAAAATCATAGCCCTTACGTCGCCTGATACATGATTTCCAGCTTCATCTACAGCAGATACAGGAATAGATACATCGCCCGTTCTAAATACAAAGCTATCATCAATTTCCAGAAGCGTTATAGCTGAAACACTATCGTAAATAACACGATTATCTAAAAGTGCATTTTTTATAGCCGTGATCGTGCTGCCATAAACACTAAAAGTATACGGTTGGATAATCGGGGCAGTTGTATCAACAAGTGTGACTGTTTGTATAGCCGATGTTTCGTTACCAACATTATCTCGTGCAATCCATGTAATCTGGTGCTCGCCTAGGGGCAAGTAAGACCCTGAGCTTGTGTATACTTGAGGCTCTAAATGACCGTTATCTCTAGCCTCTGGAGTATATAGACGAGTAATATTTGTATTTTGAGAGGTCGCCTCTACCGTAATAGGCTCAAGACTCGATATAAACTCAGGCGGACTATTTTCACCGCGGCTTGCATCATCTGGGTGGCTATCCTCACTGTCTTGAACACCATCACCATCTGAATCTGAGCTAAGCGGATTACCCGAAAGTTGATACTCTTGTAAATTAGTCAAACCATCATAGTCGTAGTCATAATTAGCGTCGTAGGGTTCTAAAGCATTTAGCCCATATTCAAATTCCCAAAAATCAGGAATACCGTCCAAATCATAGTCGCTGGTAATGTCAATTTCAGCACTCCAAGTTATATTATCAACGGATAACGGCTGCTGCTGAAGGTATGCGTCCTCATATTTAACTTTAATAATGTTATAACCATCATCTACCGGTAACAATAAACGAGACTGGCTACCACGATTTACATCTATAGGGCTACCATTTAAGCTTATTTGCAACGCTGAAGAGTTATAAACCAAATAGTCTAAATTAATAAAACCGGCTTCAAATAACCCCGCAATGGCAAAACCACCCACCTTGCTAGTAGGCGTTAATGCTAAGCTAAGGCTTGCATCGCCCATAGTTGACCAACTTGTATTAGCTTGCCAACCCCAAGAGTTAACAGCAAGTGCGGTAAACATTGAAGGAAGAAGTCCATCTTCAAAGCTTTCATTTAATTGCGTGAAAGATTGCACTAATGATGAAGCATCATTAGCTAGACTCTGAGAGTAAAACTCCTGAATATTGGTGTAGCCATCTTCATCGTAATCTAAATTAGCATCTGCAGCGTCTAAAGGTAAAAGGTCATTACTTACCTCATACCCATCACTTAGCTCATCATTATCTGTATCACCTGAGGTTGGATTAGTTCCAAGGTTAAATTCTTCTAAGGCTGAAAGACCGTCAGTATCGTCATCAGATGCAGCATCACTTGCATCGAGACGATTTAACCCATGAACTAACTCCCAGTAATCTGGCAATTGATCATTATCAGTATCTGTTAAATCAGTTTCTGAAAATAAAGCAAAATTATCAAGCCATACAGCATCTGCTCCATTTGAAACGGAGCTATCTTTAAAGTATTTAAATTCAATGTTATGCAGCCCTTCACTTAAATTAAGCAAAACAGACGTTGCCTCTAAGGAACTGGAATTATTTAGGTCACTACGCCCAAAAACTTCTTGCCCATCAACAATAATACTTAAGAAGTCACAGCAAAATTCAGACTCAATTTTGTAATCGAATGCCAGTACACTCTCTTCAAATAAACCTGTTATGGTAAAGCTACTATATTGTGAATCACTAATAACGCCTGAGCGAATGCTTTGTAGACCGTCGGTTGCAAAATCATTTGTTATAAACCAAGGTGCACTAGAGCCTTCAGCTTCAACCATCCAAGTAGGTAGCGAAGAACCTTCAAATGACGTAGTAATATTTAAAGCAACAGGGAAAGAAGTATCTGACTGTGGGTCAGTATTTGCTAAATACTCAGTTAAATTTGAAAACCCATCATTATCTGCATCTTCTGCTGCATCTGACGAACTGGTTAGATCTAAACTATTATTGTACTCCCAACCATCAGGAATAGTATCGCCATCTGTATCAGGGTTATTTGGTAAACCCGCATTTAGAAATTCTAATAGATTAGATAAGCCGTCCGCATCAGCATCTAATGATGCATCTTCACTGTTATTTGTATCAAGACCATGCAGTAATTCCCAAGAATCAGACATACCGTCATTATCTGCATCAGGAAAGTTAGGCCCTATGTATAAATTATCTATATATACAGCATCTGCAGGAGTAGAAACGGATACATCTTTAGAATAGGTGAATTTAACAGTATTTAGTCCAGCAGGAACTTGGAAAGACGCGTCCTTCCACTCGCTTATTCCTGACTCATCTAAAACAATTGAACCATTTATCTGAACACTAAAGTAGTCATAACCACCTTCTGTGTCTAATGCATAGCTAAAGTTTACATAGCGTTGCTCGCCACTTAAAAAGCTGAACTCAACACTGGTAGATTGGTTGTCTGTAATGTCGTTATTAGTCAGCACAAAGCCAGAGCGGCCATCAAACTCAGTTGTTAACCAAGGTGTCTGCACGTTCGACGAAATAAACAAACTGGGTACTTGAGCATCATCAAAATTGAAGGTTGTTCCTGGAAAAAAGGTTGGCTCAGAGCTCGCATCTGAAGGGTCGCTGTTGCCAAAAAACTCAATTACATTACTCCATGTGTCTGAGTCTAAATCAAGCTGGGCATCATCTGCATTTAGCGGGTTTAGTGAAAACGAAACTTCCCACCCATCAGGCATGCGGTCAAAGTCAGAGTCTGCATTGTTAGGTTTAGTAAGGTATACATTAACTTCATCATAATCTGATAGATTATCTGAGTCGGTATCCATTGCATTTGGGAAAGTATTGGCTAAGTATTCTTCTAGGTTTTTTAAACCATCTTGGTCTAAATCAAGTCCAGCGTCATCAGCAGTACTTGGATCTAACCCGTAAAATAACTCCCAGTTATCATCCATTAAGTCTGCATCGGCATCTATAAACTGAATATTATCGCAAGTAACACCTACTTCATTAAATGCTGCAATAACATCGTTAGCTTCATATCTTAAATCAATGGCAGAGTTTATAGCGCCACAGGCACCATCAATAAAATCACTAGAATTAACCCAATAATTTTGATTTGCAAAAAGCATTATTTCGAACGCTTTTTTAGGGTCCCACCCCTGAGTATTCGAAAGAAGGAAAAAAGCACGATTAAACACACCACTGCTAAAGTGAACATCCATACCTGAGTAGTAATCACTTGCGTGATCAATCGAAACGCCATCTAGAGATGGCGTTTCAAAATAACGTAGTGCCGGGCTTGTTTTTGAAATATCAGCACCAGATAACCAATCAGTCTCTGAGCGCAAAAAATACTCTGCCGTTTCACCTGCCATATCAGAGAAAGATTCGTTTATCCCCCCCGATTGTTCTGCATAAATTAAATTAGAGTTTTGACTAGTAAAACCATGGCTTACCTCATGAGAGACGATATCAAGTGAAACTAACGGGTAAAACCTATCAGCGCCATCGCCAAAGGTCATAGCCTGACCATTCCAAGTTGCATTTTCCCAGTTGTTACCACTGTGAACACGCATTAACAATTGAAAAGTAAGCGGGGCTGTGTTGTACCATTGTTGATACATATCAAATACCGCAGTACCGAAGGCGTGAGCATCATTTAATGGGGAGTAAGCGCCATTAACTTCTTTGTGAGTATTCCTATCACAGGCAAACGAGTATGCTTCACTTGGCTCAAAGCCAGACTCCATAGTGACAGTTTTAACTTTATCATTTTCTAAGAAACACAGCTCACCACGTTGCGTAATATCCAGTGCTTCAACATCAGTACCGTATTCATATTGCCCTGTTTTTTCATTTCCTCCAGGGCCTGTACCGTGGGCATTTTTAATATTATCCCACTGTTTAAATACACTGTAATCAGATTCGCTTACTAAAGCTGTAGGCTTTTTTTCAATGCCATTTTCAAACACGTTTAATTCAATTAAGCGAACAAAATGTGCCACTCCGCTATCAATATAAACATACCGTTGGTTGTTAGCTATTTGATAAGCCGTCGATTCATCAAGCTTGGCTTTTGTTAAAATAGATTTAACCGCAGTAGTTTCATCAAATTGACTATTAGCCGTTTTATTTAAAGATACAGCATCAATATTTTTCGCAAAAAAACCACTTATGTGGTGATTGCTAGGTTGCACTCGTATTTGCTGCCCCCAAATTGGCACGCCTGCAAAAAACTGCTGCATCTTTTTAGCTGATGACCGAGTTTGTTTTAAATTGAAGGCTTGAGGAGTATCTAACTCAATAAAGTAAGCGTGGTTAGAAGAGCTATTAGTTAAACCTACGCTTTGATTTAAAAGTAAGTTAACTTCTGATAAAGATGATTTGTTTACTCGTTGCGAAACCGCCGCGTGTGCACTTAGCGAATTTAAAAAGCAAAACGCTATCAATCCTGATGAGAGTGTTTTATACATAACATTCCTATGTCGTATATTGTTATTATTCAGTGTTTGTTCATTTTAAAACACACTAATGTAACATAACAATTAACATAGAGTCATTTAAAAAATGTATAAATAGGTACGATTGTGAACAACTGTGAAAGGAAAATTCAAGATGATGACACTAAATGTAACCATCTTGAATGTTAGTAGCGTTGAGTATTACTGCCAGTATTTTGCAAATAATTGCGGATAGCTTTGTTTTAAAAACTTGGGTTTGTCTTTAAAGCGCTTACCTGTAGGTTGCTCCCCTGAGGGTACAAAAGGTAATTCGTCATCGTTACGCTCTTCATAGAGTAAACCCGCAATTAAATCATACTCATCAATATAAGGGTAAGGTTGCTCATTTAAATAATACACTGGGGTGCACTGTGCAAGTGAGTCGGCGTTATCTAAAGCATTGTTAAATACTGTTTGTCCGCGAGAGATAAGCCAACACCTAAATTCGCTAAAGCCGTATTCATCGTTACAACCGGCCATAACAAATGCAGCGCCAAATAAATCCCAGGTAAAACATTTGCGCATGTGAATACCAAAAAACTTATCAAAAGCAATAAGCTGCTCATCAGTTAGCTCGCTCAATTTAGCTTTTAAGTTTTCACTTACACTTTGTGGGTCGAGCCCAAGGTCGGGGGTAGTTACTAAGTCCCAAAATTCCTGCTCAGTTAACGCTGTCATTCTAAAATCTCTTTCACTCGACCAACTTGACCGTCTTCTAGGCGTACTTTAATACCATGCGGGTGATTAGGTGACTTAGTCAATAAACGCTCAACTACACCTTGTGTTAATGTGCCGCTGCGTTGATCTTCTTTTAATACAATATTTACGCTTGTACCTGGTGTGATTTGCGAACGCGATGGAACAGCCATGCTTTACATCCTAAAAATAATTTTGGTAATTATACCGTCCATAGCTTGGCAAACCAATGTTAATCAACTAAAAACGCTATTTGCTTAGCCGCTACTGGTAAGCTAATTTTGCTAAGTTCAGCGTTAATAATATCGACTAGCTGAGAAAAATGCGCCTCGGCATCGTGATAGGCTATATCATCTTCAAAATAGCAGCTTATTTTTAGTGACTTTGCTTCATTTTTTAAATCAATGGTGTGAGTTAAATAGGCAAAACCATAATGAGTCGCTTTTATTTGCTCACAGGCGTGAGTGAGAGCTTGACGTATTTGTTTGTCGCGCAATTTTTGTGTTTTAGTCATAGATTATTGTGTTTGTTCGCTTTGCTGTTTTTTATATTCTTCGAAATTTTTATCTTGTTGTTCAAGGCACTCATAATACTCTTTATCGGCTTTATAATTACATTCATCAAGGCGTGCCGATTGTATTTCGTGAAAGCGGGCATCAGAGCTACACCCTGCAAGTACCGATAATCCCACAAGCAGCAATGCACTTTTAGTTATTTGACTGATTATCATTAAATTTCCTTACATTTTTAGTGATAAAAATGGGTTAAATCACAACAATATTATTGTATATTAGCGCCATAAAACCTTACTTTGCATAGGATTCATAATTATGATGTCGCAGTTACAAAAGTTGTTTCAGCGTATAGACAAAAGCAAGATATTTCAATCATTTGTTATTGCTGTTATTGTTGTTTCTGCTCTTACTGTAGGTGCTCACACTTACTCACTTCACCCGACTGTAGAATTTGCCCTTAATTGGATGGATGTTGGGATTACTACCTTCTTTTTAATTGAGTTAATTATTCGCTTTATTGCAAGTAAAGGTATAAAAGACTTCTTTTCAAAGGGCTGGAATATATTCGATACCATTATTGTACTTGGTAGCCTCTACCCTGCTGCAGGTTCAACCATGTTACTTGCCCGATTGCTACGTATATTTAGGGTACTGCGTTTAGTGTCTATGATCCCAGAGCTGCGTTTATTAGTTAATTCCTTGCTAAAAGCCATTCCGCAAATGGGCTATATAGCGCTGCTAATGTTTGTTATTTTTTATATTTACGCAGCCATGGGCAGTATGATGTTTGCTGATATTAACCCAGTGCTTTGGCAAGATGTATCCATTTCAATGCTTACGCTATTTAGAATAGCCACCTTTGAAGATTGGACCGACATTATGTACGAAACTATGGCGGTGTACGAGCTGAGCTGGATTTACTACCTCACGTTTATCTTTTTAACTGCGTTTGTATTTTTAAACATGATGGTAGGTGCTATTTTAGAAGTAATGAGCGAAGAACATCGCAGTGCCCGTGAGCTAAAAGCAGATAACAACTCACTGCCTGCAACGCAGGGACAAGTGCTAGAGCTACAAGCGCAAATAGCTGAGCTAAAAACCTTATTAAGTAAAACATCAGAAAATAAAAATACACCTAGCTAAAAGCTCAAAAAGCCCTTTGTATTGAATTAATACAAAGGGCTGTATGGAATACCAATTTGCAATAATACTTGCTCATTTTGCGGGGTTAAACGTGTCGCAACCTGAGTTAAAACTCACTCAATTAGAACAACTAATAACGAATTTTTTTACCTGCTACCTAAACGTTTTCCCTCTTAAAATAAAGAGCTTAATTAAGTGAATTTGTGTTACTCGTCTTGTTGCTCTTGTGTGCTTTCAAATGAAATCACATTATCAACCTTCATTTTAAATGCTTCAAAAAACGCGTTTTTTAATACCGAGATCACGGCTTCAAAAGTAGATACATCAGCGTTGTCTAGCTGTCCATCTATGGGCACCCGAGCAGCCACCAGCTCTGACTCGTCGTTTTCTAAAAGCGCACCGAGTAAATCAATACTGCCTTCAAAAATAACGGTAAATAGGCCGTCATCATCTTTTTCTATATCTTCACGCCACGAAAAAACACTTAAGTCATGAACACCGGCTTTTACATATCCATTTAAGTTATTATTGTTAGCGGCCAATTCCATGGCGCCATCTATGCCGCCGGCTTCAATATCAAATGGGGTATACACTTTAAAAACAGTCTCAAGGTTTTTAACCGAAAAACGCTGCACTTCAACATTAAAATCAAAGTTAGCTTTATCGCTAAAGGGGTCTAATTTACCATTTAAAGACAACTTAGCTTCACCCATTAGTTGCCCCTCTACTTTTAAACTCGTAACTAAGGTTTTAGAGAGGTTTTGTGCATTGGTAATGTTGTTAATATTAGCGTTTATATTTGATATATAGGTTGGCTGCTCTCCTTCGCTGGTGGCATTAACTAGAGTTACTTTACCTTTCTCTATACGAAGCATATCGATTGAAAACGGTACCAGATCATTGGCAAGGCCTACCCACGTTGTCTCGTCTTTAACTTGTTGGTTTTGTTCTGCAGTAGCGGGGTCCTTATCGTAAATAACAATCTCTGGGCGGATAAAAGCCATGTTGGTGACAAAATTACCGTTCAATAAAGCAGACCACGCGAGCGAAAAATCGAGCGTATCTATAGAGAGTAGCGGCTTAGGAACCTGCGTGGCATCTACCGCGTAAATTTCTACATCGTCAACAGCGTAAGCGCCTCTGTATAAATATAAATCTACATCACCAACATGCCCTGTTATGCCTTGAGTTTGTTCAAGCTGCTGATTTACATAATATTGCACGGCATAAGGGGCTATTGCTCTGAGTAAAATTAACAGCAAGGCTGTAACCACTAAGGCATAAAACCATTTTGCGCGTGAATTTTTAAAAGTAGAAGCCATTATCTTTCCTTATGTGAAGGCTCATACCAATCGCTATAAAGACTTAATCATTTTGCTGAGCGATAGATGTTGCAACAAGCGTTAAAATTTTAATTAGAAAAAATTAAATAACGCGTTTTTGCATCGCCGACAACATGTGCTCACTCTCAAAGAGATAAGTTGATTAAAGCAATTGGTATAAATAACTCGGTTTAAGTAAAAAATACCTACAAAAGTGAATTAAATACTCACAAAAAAGCTGAAACCGAACGAATAAAGGTATATCACAATATTGTGAGCAAAAGGCATACCACGAGGCACAATACATAAGTATTAGCTAAATTCACCCAATACATAAACATTTAAAAAAGCAACGGCTAAAAACACCTAACCCACTCGAATAAACTTATAAGCTCAACTACAGTAAAAGATAACTTACACAAGAACATAGACTCTATGAGCCCAATATTTTTTATTTTAATTACTCTTTTGCTAACCAGCATTATTTGGTCTGTTATATTTTTAATGGCGTGGTTTACACTAGGCAAAAAGTCGTATGCTTTATTTTGGGCAGGCGCGTTTATACTTTCTGCGTGCCAATGGGGGACTATTTTATTGCGGCCTCACTTCGACTCAGACACCCTCTATTGGATGACAGGGGTCAGTTTATCTATGGGGTCTGTAATTTTGGGAACTTGGGGACACGCTATTCGAGCTGGAAGTCCTATTAATTTAAGGTATTTATTAGCAATAGCTGTAATTACCTTAGCCTCAGTTTATTATTATAAAGCCGTAAATGTTCATATTGGTTTATCCATGTCGTTGTATATTTATTACGATATTTTACTGCTACTGATCAATGCCGTCATCATCATAAAACATAAAGCTAAATCGCTACCTGCCGAAATTGGAGCTGCCATTACTTACACAGTGTGTGGAGTGTGTTTATTTATTGCTGCGACGATTGCACTTATGCAAGGCAGCCAAGTAAACCAAGCTTATTTAGATTTATACACACTCATTAATTTTATCACAGTCCCGACTGCGCATGTTGGTATGGCGGTGTTTATTATTTTTATAATGGCTTCTGATTTAGCCCAAGAAATGCAAAAACTGGCCATGACTGATGTACTCACACAGTGTATTAACAGACGTGGCTTTTACGACATTGGCCAACAAAAAATTGAATCTCAGCTTGGCTGTAAACAGCATGTATCCCTTATATATTGGGATATAGACTCATTTAAAAATATAAATGATGACTATGGACACGCCGCAGGAGACGAAGTGCTAGTCCAAGCAACTCAGCGTATAAAAATGTGTTTACAAAAAGACGATATTTTTGCTCGACTAGGCGGAGAAGAATTTGTCGTTCTCATAGCTAGAGACTCAGAACTAAAAGCACAGCAGTTTGCTGATAAACTGCGAGAAACTCTTGCGAGTAAGCCTATTGAATACGAAAAGCAATGCATAAATGTTACGGCAAGCTTTGGGGTGATCAACATTAAGTCTGTTAACACGCCAATTGATAAAGCAATAGATTTAGCAGACAAAGCGTTGTATATAGCAAAACACGAGGGGAAAAATAAAGTAGCGTATGCAGTGCCGCTTAACTAAAAAAGGGGTTAGCAATAGGCTAACCCCTTTTTAATATACACTTTTAAATGCAGAAATTATTCACCATCTACAATAATGCGCAGCATACGACGAAGTGGCTCTGCAGCACCCCATAACAGCTGATCGCCCACAGTAAATGCGCTGATGTATTTAGGGCCCATAGCAAGTTTACGAATACGGCCAACAGGAATACTTAAAGTACCTGTTACTTTAACAGGTGTTAAGTCGGTAGCACTAATTTCGCGCTCATTAGGAATCACTTTAACCCACTCGTTATGCGACGCTAAAATTTCTTCAATTTTTTCTACGCTAATATCTTCACGTAATTTAATGGTCATCGCTTGGCTATGACAACGCATTGCACCAATACGTACACATAAACCATCAATGGGCACTGGCTGTTTAGAAGAGCCTAAAATTTTGTTCGCTTCAACCTGAGCTTTCCACTCTTCTTTAGACTGGCCACTTGGCATTGGCACGTCAATCCAAGGAATTAAGCTACCGGCTAGCGGTACGCCAAATTGGTCTTGTGGTAAATCGCTTGAAGCCATTTTTTCGCTCACTATTTTATCAATTTCTAAAATAGCTGAACTTGGGTTATCTAGTTGCTCGGCAACGCTTGAATGAATAGCGCCCATTTGTGCAATAAGTTCTTTCATATTACGAGCGCCGGCACCAGAGGCCGCTTGGTAAGTCATTGGGCTTACCCACTCAATTAAGTCTTGCTCAAACAAACCACCTAAAGCAAGTAGCATTAACGATACGGTACAGTTACCACCTACAAAAGTTTTTACGCCTTGCGCTAAACCTTGTTCAATGACATCTTTATTTACAGGGTCAAGTACAATAATGCTGTCATCAACCATACGCAGTGCAGATGCCGCATCAATCCAGTAACCATCCCAACCCGATTCGCGTAATTTAGGGTAAACCGCTTTGGTATAATCACCACCTTGACAGGTAACAATAATATCCATTTTAGCAAGTTCATTTACATCACTTGCATCTAATAACGGTTTTGCGTCGCCCGCAATATCAGGGCCGAGTTGCCCAGCTTGTGAGGTGGTGAAAAAGGTGGTGTCGATATGTGCAAAATCACTTTGCTGTTGCATACGTTCTAATAACACAGAGCCTACCATGCCACGCCAACCGACTAATCCTACTTTTTTCATTGTTTGTTCCACTGTTTGGTTCATAAAAGATGCCTTAATACATTAAAAATTAAAATTCATTGCGTGAGAATTAATTTTTATTAACGCCAAAATAACACCCTAAGCACCCTAAAACTAGTGAATAAATCGAAACTTAAATATTTTTCATACTGTAAGGGCATGTGACAAAAGGTAGATAAATTAAACATTAATAAAAGCGTCACCCTGTTGAAACCTAAACCGACCAAGCTTAGTAGGAACATTAAATACAGACATTTATTAAATTTTATATTAACCAAAGGAAAAATGATGAAAACACTAACTTTCGCTCTACTTGCTTTGAGTTCAACATCGATTAATGTATTTGCAAACTCAACGATTTCAGCAAACGAAATGACGCTAAATAAAGATGGACAAGTAACCTTTACACGTGCTGAAGTTGGTATAGAAGAACGACAAGGCGTCTTAGTTAATACTGCCACAACCTATTACAGCCCAAAAGTGTGGATAAATGGTAACTTAAAGCCATTTTTCGTAGGATCTACAAATGGAAATCAATTTTGTGAAGAACGTGGCCATAACCAAGAAATCTCTGGAAGTACAATTACTTGTGGGGAAGATGAAAGCGCTTATGGTAACTTTGATTGGTATAACCAATTATGGACAGTGAAAAGCACCGGTAGTAAAAATCAATGCTATCAACTTTATGCAACTATAAAGTGTCAGTAGTATATTAAATTGTAGCCCTTTACTAATTATGGGGCTACAAACAATTTAGACCATTAGATGCGATGAACTGATCCTATATAGTCAGTAATGCTATCACTACAACTGCGCGCATCATCACCATTAAACTCCTCAAGTATATAAATTTTTAAAGGCGTTTCTAAACTTTTTGCTTCAGCAAGCTTTTCTAAGATCTGGCTAAATTGAGTGTCTTGGTAAGCTAAAGTTAACTTGTCATTAGCCATGTGAGTAATACTATTAGTTGTTTTTACAATTACCTGAGAATGATTTAGCTGGATATCATCGACAATAACAGAACATGATCTTGCAGCTAGAGCATCATTCGCAAAACCAAAAGAACCAACTATAACAACTGAGCTAATAACCTTTCTTAGTAAATTCATGGATATTATTCCTTTTAAAATAAAATTATAAAAACTTAATTACAGCCCGTTAAATATAAATAGTAATTGTGATTTATTTGTTAAAGAGTAATTAAAGTTAAATGATTTAGAGAGAGTATGTGTATGAAGTGAATGATGTTTAAGTTAAAAGAGATATAAAAACACCATTTATATAAAAAATAATAAACTACAACTGCGTCTAAAACTGAGCTAGTAAAAAGCCCTACATATGGCAGGGCTAGGTTGTATCGGCTTATTTTAGTCGTTCGGGGCTTTAAAACTCATAGCTAAAGCTTAAACTCAACTCTCTAGGCGTTTCTTGAGAACGAATTAACACATCATTTTGTTCTACTTCAAAGTTTTGTCCTAACATATTTTTCACTTTGAGTGTTAATGTAGTATTGAACGTTGGGTAGTAACTATAAACCATGTCTAACGAGTTTAAAGGTTGTTCGTAAGCGTCATCAAAATTGTTAACACCCGCAGCTAAAATACGGTCACCAAATACGTTATAAATAACTGAAGCTTGGTGCATGCCATCATGCGAATCGTAATTCAATTGTAAGTTGGCAACATACTTTGAGTGCCCAGTCATACGTCGTTTTAGATTAGTAAGGTCGGCGCGCTGCTCTTGTGCAATTTCAACTTCTGAATCACTTACTGTTAAATTACCAGAAGTAAAAAAAGCACCTCCTAATAAATCACTATGCAACTCAGTTAACCATTCTGCTTCTATACCGTAAACATAGGCTGTATCTGCATTGTCAAACTGCAAAGTAAAACGGCCATCACTTTCAGTTAATAATGCTTCGATTGGGTTATCTATATCTTTATAGAATGCGCCAACTGAGTAGTTATCACCATTGTCCATATAAAATTCGATACGTGCATCAAAGTTATCTAGGTAACTAGATTCTAAGAATGGATTACCAAGCGTTCGATAACCGGTCAACGGATCTTGGAATTGAACAGGGCTTAACTCACGCAAGTCAGGACGAACAACCGTGCTGCCATAGCCAAAACGAACCTGGTACGACTGCTGACTGTATGTCATAGATAATGAAGTAAAATACTCATCTTCCATCACACTTGCTTGTTTTATCGCATCTGCACTTAATTTATCTGCCAATAAAGCAGGATCAAATGCTGAGCGTGAAAAAGCAAGCGCAACTTGGCGGAAGTCCTCGTAACGCACACCACCACTTAAACGCCAATCTTGAGCAAAAGTGATATCAAAAGAGCCGTAATAAGCATCAATCATTTGCGCTGCTAAGTAATCATCGGCTGTAGGTTCTTGAAACAATAACTCTACATCCGTTGAATCGATCACTGCATCATTTGCAAAGAAACTACCAATTGACAGCGCTTCTTCTTCACTTTGTGCTAAATCTAAAGACTGTGTTTGGCTAAAACGATAGTTAAAAAAGTCGGTGCGGTAATCACGCGTTTTTTCAACAAAATAGCCGCCACCCGCGATTTCAACTTCGGCGTTCTCAAAGTAAAAAACTTTGTTAATATTAACGCCCCAGTTTTCTACATCGTCTTCTAGCTCAACAAATCGATACAAATAAGGATTGCCACCTAAGCTGCCATTATAAAAGGTACGCTGATATTCGCCATCAGCGTACTCATCACGCACCGTTACTTCAAGTTCGCCAGGTATACTCGTTGTCGCTGTTGAATCAGTGTATTGCCAATCTACACCAACACCGTCAAGAAAACTCCACTCTAAATTGTGCATTCCACGAAGTTGAAGTATTTCAAGTTCCCGTTCCTCAAAAGAGGTTAAGTGGCTTCGCTGTAATTGCCCAGCATCAATGCTTAATGACTTTGAAGGCTCTTGGTAAAGTGCGACAGAAGCTTCATCTTCAGTATCTCGTAGCATCATATAGGTGGCTGTTAAATCATGGCCGCCAATTTTATAACCTAAATTTAGAGAGCTATTTAATTTTATATTATGCTTTGTTGATACTTCTTTCTCTGTGGCAGAGTAACAACTAAAGTCATCTTTTGAACATTCAGATTCGGATGCGTCAACAGATGAAAGTACTGCGCTAAACTTCTCAGCATTAGACCATTCATTTTCATAAGCAACTGATGCTAAAAAGCCAAAAGAGCCATCCAAACCAAATAAGTTATCAAATCGGTCGCCATAAACAGCTTTAATGCCTGCATCAGGGTTTAAGCTTTCTTTCTCTAAGCCAAAATCTCTTGGTAGTGCTTTTGATAAACTTTTATTTAAGTCTATTGCAGCTGCTTGACCAATATCAGCCCCCTGAAGCCTTGACTCCACATCCCTTATATTTCTATATGAGATATCAGACAAGCCATTGATATAGGTATTTAGCGCCGTTTTAACGGCTCCTGGTAATGCGCGTGTACCATCGTCTTTACCTAACCAGTCATCACTGCCGCCACTGTATGTATAACCTTCATCGTTTGTATCTTTATAGCTAGCACCAATCTCAACTTTAAATAAAGTATCACTTGGAATGCTTTTCGTCCTGATATTAACGTCACCACCACCAAAAGCCGCAGGCATATTAGGTGAATAGGCTTTTTGAACAGCTAAAGATTCAATAATACTTGATGGGAAAATATCAAGTGGAATTACATTTCTGGTCAGATCTGGGCTTGGAACAACCGCGCCATTTAAACGCACGCTTGAGTAACGCTCACCTAAACCGCGTACATAAATAAACTTATCGTTAACTAACGATAAACCTGTAACACGACGAAGTGCTGAAGCGGCATCGCTATCACCCGTTCTAGATATTTGCTCTGAACCCATTATATCAGCAACAAATGCCTGATTTTTACGTTCATCAATTACTGCACTCGCACTGCCTTTAAGGCGTGTACCTGTTACAACAACTTCTTCTATCGCTTCTTCATTGATTATTTCTTGTGCCTGTTCAGCGAAAGAATTAAATGAAGAAAAAAGGGAGAGCAGAGATAACGTTATTAGATTAGTTTTAAACTGCTTTTGATGTTTCATATTTATATCCTCTAAACCTAAAATTCCCTTAAAAAAGGCGCCAAAGCGCCTTATAATTAGAGCCGGTCTAGATTAATTACTAGCGCGTTGTAAAGATGCAGCTACAAAATCAGCCCATTCACTTGATTCACCCTCTTTAAGTGCACCAATGTAGCCTGCGTTAGTAAAGAAAGAGTCAACTTCACTCATGTCTTTCGCTGTTGTCGCTACCGTATTACCTTGTGAATCTGTAATAGTTGCTGCAGTTGAAACACCATCAGCACCAAGCACATTTGCAAAATCAGCAAAACCAATCAGCTGGTTATTTTCGCCACCAGTAAACCAGGTATTGATATCAAAGCTTGCTAACGCGCCGGTTAAAGGAGTATTTACGTTTTCAAAATTCTTACCACACGCAAATATTGAACTCATAAATGCGATATCACCGTTGTTTGCATTGGCATGCACACCAGCATCTCCTGACTTATCTTTTTCATTATATAAATCAAAACAGCCAGCACCATCTACAGATGATGAATTTACAAACAACATGTTAGCTAATTGCGCTTTACCCCATTCTTTCATTTCCATACCGGCACCAGTACGACGCCCTTCAGCACCTTGTTCACCAGTAGTAACAACGGTTGCATTAGCAATAGTTGGGTTAGAAACAGTCGTTACTAAGTCTTGTGCGTCTGCAGATAATGGATCAACTTTTGCGCCATCTGTTTCAAAACCATGATTTCCATATTCATTTGAACGTACAAGAATGTACTGTCCGTAGCCTTTCCAACCTTCATCCCAGTCAATACCGTCATCACCTGTATCAGTAACAACAATGTGTTTAAGGTTAACGCTACCACCAAAGAGCTCTATTCCATCATCAAAACCATTATGTACATGAACATAATCAATTGTTGTGCCTGAGCCAACAGCATTTAGTGTTAAACCGTTTAGCTCATCACCTTCAACACCAAAACCTGCATACTTAATAACAATATGCTTTAGAATACCGCTACTATCTTGCGGATCATTACCACCGTAATAAGATACAATGCCTTCAGCTGAATGGTTACACATGTCTTGTGCCGCTGCTGTCGCTGTACAACGAATAGAATGGCCATGTCCATTTACCTGAACACCACCCCAATCCCCAATTTGAGCGGTTGTTGAATCGTCACCATCAACTTCTTTAATACTTGTGAAAATAATTGGCTTATTTACTTCACCAATTGCTTCAATATTTGCACCACGAGCAATACGAATAAAACTCTCTGGCTTAGTAAACGCAATAGTAGCACCTGCTTCTATAGACAATGTTGGGCCATTAACATCAATAGTTGCGCCTGTAGATGTGTCTACATCGTCACCTATAAATAAAGCACCTTCAAATACATGGGCACCGCCATCATCTAGCGCAGGGATAACAAAAGAGCTAGTAATTTCTTTTGCATTACTTGCAAATGCTTGGCTGTATAAACAGTTAACGCCTTCTGCTTCACCTGTAAATGTAGCGCCATCTAATGTGTATGTGGCGCAACTTATTGTATCGCCACCATTATTACCACCTGGGTTAGTCACTGAATTGTCTACACTGTTATCAACTGTAGTCGGTGTAACGTTAATATCTCCACCGCCACAACCAGCCAATGTTATTGCTGTAGTCACTAAGCTGATTTTGAATAAGCCAGATAATTTCATTGTTCACTCCGTAAAAGTATTTAATTATTGTGTTAGCGCTTTAAGTAAAAACTTAAGTCACTTTAAGGCACGATACTCATGCATTAAGGTGACCTGAGTTATCGGATGCAAATAAGATACTGTAGGGACATGACAAAGCAGTTACACTTTAGTAACCATAAAATGACAATAGTAATTAATTAAAATTCAGCAACTTAAATATTTTAGCAACGAAAAAAACCGCCCTAAGGCGGTTTTGGTGTTGCGATTATGAAATAGTTTACAAGCGTTACTTTTTAATGAGTAAAGCGCTTTAAAATTTACAATAAAGCTGTTTTGAGAGTTTCTGCATGCACTTTTTCACGCTTTACATATTTGATCCACTGTTGTGCCAAACGCTGAGATTTTTTATGTTTTTCAGCCTGTTCAAACGCTAAAATTGACGCATCAAAATTTTGCATGTTGTACTGCGCCATACCTAACGCAACGTAAGCATTTGATTCAAAATCAAGACCGCCTTTATCAAGCGCTTTACGCGCAGCATCAGCGGCTTCTTCGTATTGCTCGGTGTTAACGTAAACTTCAGCTAGGCGTTGATCGTACTTACCATGCTCTGATAGGTCAGCCGCTTTTGCAAAGTAGCTAATCGATTTTTCATCTTCTTTAGCTTGAATCATGGCCTCTGCAATAAAGGCATAGTTTTTCGCTGATTTTTCTACAAGGCCTTTTTCTATCGCATCACTCATTGTTTTAGCTGCTTTATATGCCAGGCCGTTATAAAGGTAAGTTTGCGATAACTGTCTTAAGTCAGACTTGGTTTTTAAAAAGCCTTGTTGATACGCCGCTTCTATTACGGCGAGTTGCTCTTTTTCTTTGCCGGTTTCTCCGTACATACCAGCTAGCTGAACCCAATACTCTGGTTTATTGTATAGCTTTACCATACGTTCAAGCACAGCGACTACTTTGTCAGTTTGATTAAGTGAGTAATACATAGCACGTTGTAATACAAGCCAGTTTTCTTTAGGGGTTTTACCTTCGCTGTCACTAGGCGAAATCACTTGATTGATGTACTCAAGCCCCTTTGAGTATTCTTTTAACTGGTAGTAAGTTTGCGCTCTAAGTAGATAATACCCTTCAGTAATCGGTTTGGTATTTATTTCATCCCACTTATCTAAAAACGCAATTACCTTTTTATACTCACCATTCGCCATTGCAAGCTGTGCTAAGCTAAACGTGGTACTTAAACGTAATGATTCAGGAATAGCCTCCTCGGCTACCACTTTTTCAAACGAGGCAATCGCTTTTGGCAAATCATTTTCGTTGTAATAAATAAAGCCGTAAAAGTTATGCATCATCGCAATTTCGTACGAGTTCATACTAGACGCTCGCTCTTGAATGCTATCAAGTGCTTCAAGGCCGCCTTTTACATCGCCCTCGTCGGCAAGCTTTTGCGCACGAGCGAGCTGGGTATATACCTTTTCGCGCAGTGCGGGGACACGTTTTGTTTTTTGCTCAGCATGGACAATGGCTACGTTTATCCCAGGCATAAGGCTGAGTGTACTTGGCACCACAATACTTGCACTAATCGCGGCAGTGCAAAATAATGCCAGTTTTAAATTTTTAGCTGTAGGTAGTAATTTCATAATCGCCTCGCTATTTCATCCAATTAAGATAAGTTAACCATTAATTTGGAAAGATATTTTGTTTTGAACACCGGCTACTTCAACGGCTTCACCATTTACTACACGCGGTTTATATTTAAATTTAAGTGCAGCATCCATGGCAGCTCTATCAAACAGTGACTCAGGGACCGCTTTTACTACTTGGGGGTCGCGCACTGTGCCTTGCTTAGTTACTGTAAATTCCACAATGACATAGCCTTCAATACCACGCGACAAAGCACGACGCGGATAAACAGGGGCTACTTTTACAATGGGTAGGTATTCACCATCACTTGTTTCAAGCGCTAATCCACCTGCTAAATCAACATCGCTGCTTACATCGGCACCAAAATCAAAATTATTGCTGGCCGCGTTTGCATCATTATTTTGCATTTGCGGCGACTCCATTGGCGGTGGTGGCTCTTTTGGAGTAGGTGGCTTTTGTGGTTTACGTTCTTTCTTTTGTACGGTTTCTTCTTTTTTCAAACGTACAAAGTCTAAAACGTTTCCTTTTACTGGCTCCGACATGGCACCTTCACCACCGGTGATCAGTGCCTGCATGCCCAAAAACAGCATAAAGGTCACTACACCCGCCACTATTAATGCTACTAAATATCGCAACATGACTAACCCTTAAGACGCATCTTGTGCAGCAATTGACACATCAAATGCACCCGCAGCACGCGACGCATCCATTACTTTTATTAACATATCAGTGGTGGCTTTTTTATCAGCCTGAATGACCACGCTCCCTTGTGGGTTTTCAGCTTTTAAGCGCTCAATATTCGCTTGCACTGCGCGTACATCAATTTGGCGTTTATTAATCCAAATCTCGCCCTTATCAGAAATAGCCACTAAAATATTGGCGCGTTCTTTTTTTACCGCTGTGACGGCTTCTGGGCGGTTTACATCAATACCGGCTTCTTTTACAAACGAGGCGGTAACAATAAAGAAAATAAGCATGATAAATACAACGTCTAGCATTGGGGTCATGTTAATTTCTTCTGCGTCATCTTCTTGAAATAGATTTCCTAATGGGGCTCTCATCATTATTCTCCTAGGATGAGCGACTCTATAAGCCGCTTATCAAAATATTACTTAATGGTCTAAAACCATGCTGTCTTGTAGTAGTTCAACTTCGCGCTTGGCTTTGCGTTGTAAAAACGTAGAGGCAAATACACCCGAAAGTGCACCCACCATACCTGCCATGGTTGGAATAGTGGCTTTAGAAACACCTGATGCCATAGAGCGCGCACTCCCCGTACCGGTAATGGCCATTACATCAAATACTTCAATCATGCCGGTTACTGTGCCTAGCAGGCCAAGTAGCGGACACAAAGCAACCATTACATTTATCAGCGCTAAGTTGGTGTCTAAACGCATTGAGGCACGAGAGATCATTGCCTGGCGAATTTGTTCAGCATTCCAGCTATTGCGCTCTGCACGGTTTTTCCACTGCGCTTTTAGCTTTTGCTTGTAACGACTAAAGCCTTTGAAAAAATAAATAAATCGCTCGAGTATCAATAACCACATCGCGAAGATTAACACCCCGATGACCAAGAGGACTTGGCCACCAGTGTCGAGAAAATCACGGATAGCATTGATTGAGTCAATCAATAGCACCATGGTTTATGCTCCCTTCTCGCTTCGCTGTGCGATGATACCTGCGCTTTGCTCTTGAATAGTAAGCAAAATGTTTTTAGCGCGGGTATTAAGTAGGGTGTATAAAAATACCGTCGGAATTGCCACAACTAAGCCTAGCACCGTTGTTACCAATGCTTGCGAAATACCACCAGCCATTAGTTTAGGGTCGCCTGTACCAAATAATGTGATTGCTTGGAAAGTGTTGATCATACCGGTAACGGTACCGAGTAAACCTAGCAGCGGCGCCACCACCGAGATGATTTTAATAAGCGTTAAATTACGCGTTACTTTTGGCATTTCACGTAAAATAGCCTCGCTTAATTTAAGCTCTAATGTGTCGTGGGCTACATCAGGGAACTGATCTTTTACTTTCATTACGCGGCCAAGTGGGTTGTCATCGCGTGCTACATCATCTTTAAGCTGACGACGTACTTTACCGCCAATAACCAGTAATGAGAAAAAACGCTCAAGTGAAATAAGTAAAGCAATAACACCTACACCCAAAATAACATAACCTACTGTGCCACCTTGATGTACACGCTCTTGCGTATCGGGTGCTTGCACTAATAAGCCTAAAATTGAGCCACCCGTTGGGTCAAGCGCAAACTGTACAACACCGCTTTTAGCATTTTGTAATTCCTGTGCAGTTGCAGTAAAACGTGCTACAGGCTGGCGATTTAACTCGCTTAAGGTATTTGTTACTGGGTTAAATTCTAGGTATTTACCGTTAGAGATTAAGTTAAAAGCACCTACACGCACCACTTCTTGTTGTGCTTTTTCACCACCTTGTACAATTACATCGGTAGTAAAGCGGCTAACTTTGCCTTGCTCTGTCATTTCGCGTTGTAGCTCAAACCATACTTTTTCAATATCTTCGATAGAGGCAAGCTTTGAAGTAGAACCCATTTTTTGAGCAAGCTCATCCATAAAAGTACTACGACCCGCAATTTCAGCTGATACCACAGAAGTTGCAAACTTATTGCTAGAATCACCTGCAACTTGCTGAAGCACGCCAAATAGCTCTTTTAAAGAACCCATTCGTTTAGACAGTGTATCTGTTAGGTTAGCAAGTTTAATTTCGTTTTCTTCAAACTGTGTTTCTAAACGCTCAGACTCGCCAAGCATTTGATTACGCTTTGCTTGTATATTGTTAAGCATTTGTACTTGTTCGTTTTGGCGCGCCATAAATTCTTGTTCGCGTTGCTTGTTTTGCTCGCTTTGAGCCGATTTGCCTTCTTCAAGTGTTTTTAATAGTGAGTCTAAGTTCATAGGCTCAGCTGCCACACTTGCGCCTGCAAAGCTTAGGCTTGCAGCAAAAAGGGCCATTTTTGTCATTTGAGTAAACAGTTTCATCTTCAACCTCTTATTCTGCTGCGTGTACTGGCAGAGTTAACATATCTGGGGCAAGCTGCTTACGCGCAATGCGTAAACCTTTATTAATTTGACTAATTGTGGAATCTGGTAAAGTAGAAAACGACTTAGTGTCGTTATCCCAACTACCAGCTTGCTTACCATCACGTGTTAAATAAATAAGCTCTAAGCGGCCAATGCGCAAAAAGTCTACTTCACGCTCTTTACCATCTACCGTTAGCAGTGAGGTGTAGGCTTCAATAGTGCGTCCGTAATCAACTTCTACTTGGTATGCTTCTAATACGCGGCGGAATTTTTCGCTTGAGTTAATATCTGCACGGTCCATCATTGTGTTTAAAGAGCGAATGCGCTCAGTGCGCTCTTCTTGCAAAAATGGCACATCAAGGGCTACAAATTGCTCAAGCCCTTCAATCATACGCAGCATTAGTGGGGTGATCTGGCGTTCAATAATAGAGACTTGATCCATTGAAAGATTAAGTGACTCCATTTCTTCAATTTGATTATTTAACTGTTTAGTTAATTGCGCGTTATAAACAGTTAAGCCATCGATTTCTTTATTGAGGACTTTAAACTGTTGAAGACGTCCTTGCATTGAATCAGCAATCTTGTCTATTTTTGTTTGTGATTGCGCAGCTGATTTATTTATTTCACTGCTTTTATCGATAACCTTTTCTAAATCATTGGCATGCACTGCAGCACTTGCTGCTACAATACCTGCTAAGATCAATGGTTTAACGCCTTTCATCGCATACACCTTTACTCGTTAATTAGCGGATTTGCTAGTTTGTTTTTTTAGCCTAAACTGACTTCTTTTAGGCTAAAGATTTTCAATGAGTGAAATTGTATAGAGGAATAATGACAGACATGTTGCGCAAAAAAGTCTGTTTTATTACACCTGTAACAAAACAGACTCACTGTGAGTATTGAGGCGATATATACTGGGTAAAACAGTAAATAGATGTAACGTGTTAGCCCATTAGGCCAATAAACTATTAATCGTATTTAGGGTTTGCTGATGGTCGGTGTAATTTATTTTAATTGCTATGGCTTTATTATCAGTTATTAATACTAACGAAGGAAAGCCTTGTATTGGCAAACTTGCATTAAATGCTAACTCCGCATGTAATTTCTGATTCAAAGCCTCTGAGTAAAGCTCTTCAAAAAACTGTTGTTTATCTAGGCCGATTTTTTCAGCTAAGGTAATGAGGGTACTTTCATCAGATGGGTTTTGAGCATGTAGATAATAAGCATGTTGAATTGCCTCTATCATTTGTGGCTCTTTATTATGCGCTCTGGCAATAATTGCTGCTCTGCAGGCTGGATAAGTAGAGCGCCTTGGCTGACAAACCTGCCAAAAATCAAAATTAAACTGTGTTCCCAACATCGCACTAATTTTATGCCACGTGCTTTGGAGCATGGCGCGCATATTTTCTGGCATCGGCTCTTGGCTATCTGGCGCAAGCCCTCCTACTCTGTATTCTATTGTCAGCTGCGAAGACAGCGCAGCTTTTAGCTTTAACCACGTTGGTTTATAACCCCAACACCAACTGCACATAGGATCATGTACATAAATAAGTTTAGTTTTACTCATAGGGCTCCTGCGTGTGTTTTGATACAACTCGATTTCGGCCTCGCTCTTTGGCAAGGTATAAGTATTCATCAGCCTGTTTAAGTGCTGCGCTAAAATGTTCCACGTTATCCACCTGTGCCACACCTATACTACAAGTAATAAATACCCGCTCATTATCATCTGTTAAGATAGCTTGCTTTGCGACACACTGTTTAAAACTATCGGCTATTTTTGTAGCTGCTGAGGCCGTTTCCTTAGGTAAGATAACCACAAATTCTTCACCGCCATAGCGTGCTTTGACTGCAGAGCTTGGAAATTGTGAGTCGAGTAATTTTGTAAACTCAATCAATACAATGTCACCAAAATCGTGACCATAGGTGTCATTTAGTCGTTTAAAGAAATCCAAATCAAGTAATAAAATAGAAAACGGCAGGTATTTTTCAGGCGTTTTAGCGGCTAATTTTAAAAAGTGAGCAGAGATAAAACGCCTGTTCGCGCCACCCGTAAGCTGATCAGTATAGGCATCTTGCGTTTGTGCAAGCGTTATATCGGCAATGGCCAAGTGGCTTTTAAACCGAAAGTATTCGCCAATAAACGAAAAAATAAATACAAGCGTAAACGACGCTAAAAAACGAGACTTTTCAACGCTACCATAAGCAACTTGCCCAAAATCAGGTCCGTACAAAATAACGCTGCAACACAATAATAAACCTAAGCCAAGCCTACAGCCATGCTTTACGCCTAATGCTGCAAAGCACACCACTGGGTAAAACATAAGCCAATAAAGCGCTGTATTTTCTTTCCCTCCCGTGTAAGTCAATGCCACACACATAATAAACACAATACACATACTTATTAATGCAACCATTTCAAGTTTGGCCGTTTTTATAAAATAAAAAGCGCCACTAATAAGGGTAATATTTACCGCTATTAACGAAACAGTGAGTATGGGCGAATACACCTTGTAGTTAAACACCACCAACATGGAGATAACAATAATAGCAATGGCTATCATGGTAAATAACGAAAACGCTTGGCGCTGTTTATCCGAGCTATACACCTTATCGATGTTGATAAGGCTTAACCAACTTTGTCCTGACACTGATTTTTTTGCCATATTTTAAACTCTAAACTTTTGAACCACGTGTGCTAAATTGCAACTTAAGTTTAGTACATTCAGTATAAGTGTTTTTTTAAATTTTTTGTGCTGTAGCGACGGCCAAAGCTTAATACTTAAAAACGCTTTTTAGCACTGATTTGTGCCCACTATAACTAATCATACTTTGTTGCACTGATCCGATAATGGTTTTGTACTGGTGAATAGTTGCCAAACTTATCAATATAATTTTTTGCATTTACACGGCGCTCTGCTAACCACTTGTATGTAATTTTTGAAGCAATGCTTATTTAATTGGCCGAAGCCGATTTCGAGGAATTATTTATTGATAAGGCCAAAGAAACAATACGGTGCGAGTTAAAGTTGGGTGAATACAGCATGAACGCCTTTTTTAATTATTTGTTATAGCGTGTATTTTTAACAAATATTTAAAGGTGTGTCGCTAATAACAAGTTAGATAAGCTCAATTTGAACTTAAAATAAGAATAAAGAACCAGCTATTTGATGATACATATTGAATATACGACATTATTTGCGGTCAAACCCAAACTAACTGGAACGTTCCTACAAATTTGTTATAAAAAAGCGACTGAATACGTATTCAGTCGCTCTTATATACAAGCGTATTTACCATTTTTTAGCTAGACGAACCACGTTCAAGCCATACCAAGCAATAAATACGTAACACACTAGCGGAACAAAAAAGCTTTGCTGTATATTAACAACATCAGCAATGTACCCTTGTAATAAAGGCACCAATGCCCCGCCTACAATTGCCAAACACAACCAGCCAGATCCCTTACTAGTCAATGATCCTAAGCGCTCTATAGCAACAGAAAAAATAGTTGGGAACATAATTGAGTTAAATAAACCAATTGCAAGAACCGCGTACAGCGCAACATCACCTTGTGTAAATATAGTCACAAGTAATAAGGCAATTACCATACAGGCATTAAAAGCCAACGCTTTTGAAGGCGCTATCTTTTGCAGTAAAGCTGAGCCAATAAAGCGACCAACCATAGCTCCGCCCCAGTAGTAGCTGATTAGTGCGGCAGCAGCGTGTTCTTCAAGCCCTGCTATATGCGCTTCACCAAAAAAGTTAACTAAAAAACTACCAATAGCAACTTCACCACCTACATAGCAAAAAATAGCCAGTACACCCATTGTTAAATGGGGTGCTTGTGTTAATGAACGAGTTTCATTAATTGGGTTATTTTCTTCTTTATGCCCTTCTATGTCAGGCAATTTAATAAAGGCGAACACAATCGCAATAATCAGTAAGGCCGCTGCTAACATTAAATAAGGCACTTTTACAGATTCAGCGCTTGCGGCACTAGCCGCTAGTGTTCCCGCTGTACCAAAAAAGAGTATTCCCCCAACATATGGGCCTACTGTTGTACCCAAAGCATTAAGCGCTTGGGCTAAATTTAGCCTTGATGACGCGGTCTTTTCGGGCCCTAGAGCAGCTACGTACGGGTTTGCAGAAACCTGCAAAACAGTTACACCGGCAGCAAGTACAAATAATGCACCTAAAAACAACCAGTATTCATGCACCACTACTGCAGGGTAAAACAGCATACAGCCAATTGAGGCAACCACTAGGCCGGTTAGTATGCCTTTTTTATAACCTAATTGTTTAACCAATATTCCAGCCGGAATAGAGACAATAAAATAGGCGCCAAAAAAGCAAAACTGTACCAGCATTGCTTCAAAGTAAGTTAGGTCAAAAACGCCTTTAAGACGAGGAATTAGTACGTCGTTTAAAACAGTAATAAAACCCCATAAAAAAAACAGTGTGGTCATTGCAGTCAGCGGTAACAGGTAATTTTTATTTTGTTGCTCTTTGACCGCAAATGATTGATTGGTATTTATTTCACTCACGTCATTTTCACTCCATTAACAAGTTGAAAATGATTTTACACGTTTAAGACATATTAAAAGCACAAAATAATTGGAACGTTACAACAAATCACATTCATTCATTAAGGTTTTTTTGAGCCTTTGTGTTTCGCCACTATTTTTAAACTTGTACAAAGCCGTATTAATACCTTCTAGAATAGATAACCAATTAGGCGTTTTTTTGCTAATAGCAAAGTAGAAGGGATTAAACTGAATTGGGTGACTTTCTGGTTCAATAGCACTGAGTAATGCCTGTTTCTCGTTATCGGGTAAAGAGGCATATTTAACCGAGTAAATCAGTACAGCGGGGTCGCCTATAATTAAATCCACACGCTCAGCCGCCAGTAATTTTACAAGCTGTAAATCATCAACGGCGTTAATAATAATAAATTCGTTATTATCCATCATGGCATCAAACTCAGGCGTATTTTGATAGCCCCTGACTACCCCAATACGCGAGCCCTTTAATGACTTTAAATTGCCATTAAACCTATCGGGCTCGCCTCTGCGCTTTAAAAAGCCTATATTGCCGCCTTCAAACGAATTAGAAAGGCCAAGTAATTTTCGACGAGTTTGGTGTGGTACGTAATCAGAAGGTGCGGTATCTTCGATAAAGTATTCTGGCATTAATATATCTGCTTTACCTAATTCAACGGCACGAACAGCTCTTGCCCACGGAACAAATTCAATGTAAACGCTATAGCCAGCACTGTTAAATATAGATACGGTAAATTGATACACCCACCCTTTATTACACAGTTTGTCGCCAATGTAAGGCGGCCAATCTTCAGTAACAACGTGAATAGTTTTAGTGCTGTTAGGTGCGCTAAATAAATAACCTGATTTATAGCGCTCACCTGTTACAGTGTAGGATGTATCGTCCTGCATATAAGTCACAGGGACCTGAGCAAAGCAAAAAGGTGAAAGTAAAAACAAAACTAACAATATGCGCATAGTTACACTTTATTTGGGATATTTCCCTAAAGTGTAGAACTAAGTACGCAAAGTAAAAGAAATTTTATTAAGATAGTTTTGCTCGAAGCTTAGGTTTTATCCCACTTCATTTTATTATTGGTATCACGCGAACTAATAATGGTTGAATCACTACTCTCTACACCACCGAGCTTTGCTAAACGGTCGTACAATACGACATTACAAGTAGCAGCAAGGTTCATACAGCCAATAGTTGGCACGTACACGACTTCATCACACCATTTTAAAACATCTTTTGGTATAGAGCCGTCTTCAGGGCCAAATAAATAAAATGCATTTTCTGGGTGCTTAAAATCAGGCAAAGGAGTCGCGCCTTCAATGAGTTCAATAACCACAACAGTTGCACCTTCTGGTTTAACGCTTTGTAGATTATCAGTGCCATTTAAGGGGATCCGCTCAACAACGTTTTTAGTATCGGTATGAAACTTTTTAGCGTTTAAATAACGGCTACCGGTAAAGAAAACTTGCTTTGCATCGTAGCAACCCGCAGCACGTAAAACACCGCCTACATTTGTAGGGCTTTTAGGGTTTATTAGACCTATGCTAGCTTTTAAGTTGCTCATTAATCGCAATCCTTAGTGGGCCACTCAGCTATGTATAAATCAAAGTCATCAAGATTTACGTCACAGTCTTTTACTGTTTTATCTTTAACGGATATACCTAGCTCATGCATTTGTGATTTTTCGCCATTGTTTAAAAGCGGGTGCCACGATGCTAAACCACGGCCTTCGTGTAATCGGCGATAACTGCAGCTTTGCGGCATAAAAAAGATATCTTTAAGGTTAGCTTTGGTAAGCTTAACGCATGAAGGGACAAGCGTCTGGCGGTTTTCGTATTCGCTACAACCACAAGTGTTGTTATCAAGGTATTGGCAAACAATGTTAGTGAAAATAAGTTCTTCACCTTCGCGTAATTGATCTGTAGCGGTAAACTCGTCTTCATCCTCACTGTCAATAAAGGTGTTTAAACAACATTTTCCGCAACCATCACAAATCGCTTCCCATTCGTTTTGGTTCATATCGGCTAAACTTTTTTTAAGCCAAAACTGTGTATTTGCTAATTCTTGATCAAACATAATTTACTCGCGCCCCTAAAGAGCGCGCATTCTAACGTATTGCAGCTATACGCGCAAAGCCCGTGCTTTTATCAACACGGGCGTTCGGGTATTGTATTATTGCTGCGTAGCAACCCAACGTTTAATTTTTTCTTCTAAAATTGGCATTGGTAGTGCGCCGTCAATCAGTATTTGAGTGTGGAAAGCTTTAATATCAAACTTATCGCCTAGCGCCTTTTTAACGTAATCACGCAGCTGTTTAATTTTAAACTCACCTAACTTGTACGAAAGGGCTTGGCCAGGCCATGCTATATAACGCTCAACCTCTGCAATTACATCGCTTTTAGCCATAGATGAATTAGCTAGCATGTAATCAATCCCCTGCTGACGAGTCCAACCTTTTGCATGAAAGCCAGTATCGAGCACCAAACGCATCGCTCTAAGTTGCTCATCCGCTAAACGCCCATACCACATATAAGGGTCGGTAAATAAGCCAAGTTCTTTGCCTAAGCTTTCTGCATACAATGCCCAACCCTCAGCAAATACGGTGTAGCCACCAAACTTTCTAAAGTCGGGTAAGCCTTCTATTTCTTGCTGTAGGGCAATTTGAAAGTGATGACCCGGTGCAGCTTCATGTATAGAGAGTGTTTCAAGCAAAAACTTTGGCTGTGCTTTTAAATTAAACGTGTTTATATAAAAAATACCGGGGCGTGAACCATCGGGTGCTGGGGCCGCATAAGATGCGCCCGCAGCAGATTGCGCTCGGTAAGGTTCAACCGCTTTAACTACATAGGGGGCTTTAGGGGCAATATCGAATAATAAAGGAACACGTGCATCTATTTTTTGCTTAACATCTTCATACGCAGTTATTAATGCCTCTGGCGTCTCGTAATAAAACTCATCTGAATCACGTAAGTGCTGAAAAAAATCAGCCAATGACCCATTAAATCCAACATCCTGTTTTACTTTTTTCATTTCATCTAAAATGCGTGAAACTTCACTTAACCCAATGGCGTGTATTTCATCCGCAGATAAACTCAATGTGGTATTTTTTTTAATTTGGTATTCATACCATGCTTTACCATTTGGTAAATCACTATAGCCAACCGTTGTACGACTATTAGGAATGTATTCATTAACTAAAAAATCACTCATACTTTTATAAGCCGGTACTAATTGCGTCATAATAAGTGAGCGATACTGCGCTGTGATCGTCTCTTTTTGATCTGAGGTAAATGATTCAGGGAAGTTTTTAATTGGTCCCCAAAATAAAGAGTCTTCAGCACGTTTAACAACATGCGCTGCAAATTGCGGCTGTAGTTTTTTAGCTAAAGGTTTTGGTAAAGAAATACCTTGCTTTAAACCTTCCCCCATTGAGCGTTGAACACTTGCAAGCCAAGCTAAAAAACCTTCGCTGCGCTTTATAAAATGACTATAATCTTCGGCTGTATTAAACGGTTGTGCGCTTTGCCCTGAGCCAAAACCCGCAAAGGTATTATGAGCGCCTGCCATTTGGTTTATTGGCAGCATGTAAGATGGAAATTGCATACCTTCCAAATTAAGCGCCAAATCTCGCGCTAGTATTTCGTAACTTAAAAGTGCCTGCCCTGTTAATTGCGATTTATCAATAAGGGCAAGACGCTGCTGGTACTTTTTATAAAAAGCGTTTTTTTTAGCTAGATTTTTAGATGAAATCTCTGGGGTAAACTTATCGTTGAATTCACTGCGACCACTGTAGGTTGCATTAATAGGTTTAAAGCTCAGTAACTCGTTATAATATTGGGCTACAAGCACATCTAATTGCTGCTCATAAGAAAGCTCTGAAACAATAGCTGCGGGTGCGTTTGACGTGTTTAGCTGTGCACTACTACCTGTGTTATTACTGGTTTGTGTGTTCATACAGCCGCTTAATGCAAACATAACGCCACTAGCAACTAAGGCAAGTTTAATTGATTTCATGATAATCCTTTTTAGTATCGTCAGCCGATTATGCGCATTTAACCTGCGTTAATAAAGTAATTACGATAAATGGCGATTAATCTATTATATTTACACTTTTATATTAGGTTGTTACATTTTAATTAATGAACCGCCATCAGAAGAAAAACACAATGAAAAAAAAGCTACTCAGCGCCTCCGTTGCACTTATGTGTTTAGGAACTTTTAACGCGCAAGCCCTTACTTATGTAACTGCTAAAGCATTAATAGATGTAAAAACAGGTGAGGTTATTCACTCCCCCTTGCTCACAATAGATAATGGGGTAATAACCGAGGTTACTCCAAACAGAACACCAAAAATAACCAAAGATGATCAGCATATTGATTTACCCAAGCTTACTTTAATGCCGGGGCTTATGGATATGCATGTACATTTAACTAGTGACCCAACAGTATCGCGAAGTGAGCGTTTAAGTCAGTCGGTACCACGCATGGCTATTAAAGCCGCGCATTTTGCTAAAAAAACATTGCTTGCTGGTTTTACCACCCTTAGAAATGTAGGTGCACAAGGCTACAGTGTGATTGCAGTACGTGACGGGATTAACGCTGGCGACATTATAGGCCCTCGAATCTGGGCGGCGGGCCCATCGCTTGGTATTACAGGCGGACATTGTGACAATAACCGTTTACCGCCTGAGCTAAAATATACTTCAACAGGGGTAGCTGATGGCCCATGGGCTGCACGCGTAAAAGTGCGCGAAAACATAAAGTATGGCGCTAATGCGATTAAGTTTTGTGCCACAGGGGGCGTTTTTTCTAAAGGAACAAAAGTAGGTGTACAGCAATATTCATTTGAAGAAATGAAAGCGATTGTAGATGAAGCCCATATGCGCGACCTACCTGTAGCGGCTCACGCACATGGCACAAGCGGTATTAAAACCGCCATAAAAGCTGGCGTAGATAGCATTGAACATGCCAGCTTTTTAGATGATGAAGCCATAGAGCTTGCTAAAAAACATGGCACTTGGCTTTCTATGGATATTTACAATACCGAATATACACTAAGCTTTGGTAAGCAAAATGGCGTAGATGAAGAAAACCTCAATAAAGAACGTCAGGTGTCTAAAAAGCAGCGTGATAGCTTTAAACGCGCGGTAAACGCAGGTGTAAATATGGTATTTGGTACCGATGCTGCTATTTATCCCCATGGCGATAACGCAAAACAATTTAGCCGTATGGTTAAATTTGGCATGAGCGAACTACAGGCTATTCAGGCTGCCACGATTAACAGTGCAAAGCTATTAAAAATGGAGAATAAACTGGGTCAGTTAAAACCAGGATTTGCAGCCGACATTATTGCAGTTGACGGTAATCCTCTTGAGGACATTTCTGTGCTTGAGCACATTCCTTTTGTTATGAAAGCGGGCGTTGTTTATAAAAAGTAGTTACAAATACGTGTACTGATTTATAAAAGCATGGAAGTTTCTAAATCCATGCTTTTTAATTTCCGCATAAAAGCTAACCTTAAATTTACCTTTTTGAACAATTACTCACCTACTTCGCAATTAATTTCACTTTTTTAGACTTTTTTATTCACTTAACGAATAATAACTATTACTATTCGCACACTTTAATAAATGCGAATTATTATCAACATGAAAAAATTCAAATACTCTCTTGTTACACTTGCGTGTTTAAACTCATCGTTAGCTGTTGCTGCAACAACAGCTGAAAAAGATATAGAACGCATTAGTGTTTACGAAAAGCAAAATCAAGTTGTAATGAGCTCAGGTCTTGCTACGAAGTCTGATATGTCGTTAATGGAAACACCGGCACCGGTTGTAATCATTGACCGTGAACTCATAGAGTCACAAGGTGTAGATAGCCTCCAAGAACTTGTACGTAACGTGAGTGGTTTAACTCAAGCTGGAAATAACTACGGTATAGGCGACAATTTAGTTATTCGTGGCCTTGATGCTAACTATACCTACGATGGCATGTACGGCGGTGCCGGCTTAGGAAATACATTCAACCCAACGCGTTCACTTACTAATGTTGAGTCGGTTGAAGTACTTAAAGGCCCAGCTACGGGTTTATATGGCATTGGTAGTGCGGGCGGTGTGATTAACCTAATTGAAAAAAAGCCAGAATTTGAAGAAAAACACAAAATTTCTGCCGAGCTTGGTCAATGGGATAGCTATTCACTTGCCTTTGATAGCACCAATGCAATTACTGATGACTTAGCCTACCGCGTAATGGCTAAAACGGCCTCAAGCGATGGCTTTCGTGATTTAAAAGAAGACAGAGACGAGCTGTATACCTCACTTAAGTATGTGCTTAGTGACAAGCAAGACATCATGCTCTCTGCCGCTTACATAAAAGATTCTATCGCGGTTGACTCTATCGGCCACCCTATTCGAATTTATAACGCAGAGACCGCCAATGGGTTAACTGCGGGTGAAGTAACCGGTGCCGATTTAGCAAATGATCCTTCAGGCAACGGTGTACAACTTACTGCCGCGCAACAGGAACAACTTGCTAATTCACTTTCAGCAACCGACGGACTTACACCATATGATTTTGGTACTAACGGTATCATTTCTCCAATGGCAGATGACAATGAAGGTGAAGAGCTTCGCTTTAAGCTAACGCATAATTACTTCATTACCGATGATTTATTTTTAAATCAACAATTACAATACCGTAATTACACATCAAGCTTTGCGCGTCAAACGGGTGCGTTTAACTACGTGTATTCAACACGTGATGGCATTATTAATAATGACCCACGTGCCCCATTAGTAGAAGACGGCGAATTATACCCATTTGCTGCTCGTCGCCAAGAATATCGCCAAGTAGAAGCTGATGAAAAATCTTGGCAGTACTTTTTAGATTTACGCTATGACTTTATGCTTGGTGACATTGATAACGAACTACTCGTTAATGCAAACTACGAAGACAGAAACATTCGCTTTAAGCAGTACTCTATTTACGATGCAGACAAAGTTATTTATGACAGCGAAGGCGAAGTACTTTACCAAGGCACATTACCGTATATTTATGATATGCGCTCGCCAAATTGGCCAACAGGTAACTTTGACGACTACGACCCACTTAAAACCAGTGACTATAATAAAAAAGTACAGGCATGGGGTTTAGGTATTCAACATGTAGGCTACATAACTGATGCGCTTACTACGCGTGTAGGTGTGGCGTATAATCGTATTAAGCAAACGTATGAGCACTTTGGTGTAGATGAGCGTTATAGCTCAAGCCGCGCTGAGCCAACGCCTGAAGCAAACACATCTGACAGTGGCTTAACATATAACTTAGGCGCAACATATCAACCAACTGAAGACTTTTCGGTATTTATTAACCATGCTAAAGGACGCACTGCTTACAGTGTACTTGGTTCAGTAGCAGGCAATGAAGCCGACCGTGAAGATTCAGAGTCTATTAGTAACGATTTAGGCTTTAGATTTAAAGCATTTGATGATCAATTATTAGCATCACTTGTGATATTTGAAAGCGCACGTACTAATTTAGAATACGCTAACCCACTTTATGAAGCCGGTGTATCAGGCCCTGATGTAGTAGAAAGCTACTACGATGGCGAAGAACAAACTAAAGGTGTAGAGCTTGATTTAAATGCACATTTAAATGAGCAATGGAAAGTAAATATAAACGGTGTATACCAAGATGCACGCGATAAATCTAATCCAAATAGCAGCAGCTACGATACGCGTCAAAAAGGTGTGCCATATGTAACTGCTAGTACGTGGGTTACCTACTACGCAGATATGTTTAATTTACCAGAGGCTGTTAATATCAGTGGTGGTATTACATTTGTAGATAACAGAAGCACGAACTCAAGTTCATTTAGTATTCCTGATGGCTATGTACCAAGCTACACCGTTTACGATGCTGCGGTATCGTACACGACCGATAAATGGCATATGCAGCTTAATTTAAACAACTTGTTTAATAAAAAGTACTACTCTAAAGCCATGTTTTTAGGTGGGATGCCAGGCGAAGAGCGTAACGCTAAACTAAGCTTTAGCTACACACTTTAACCCATCTAGGCAATTAATTTACTCCTACAAATATAAGTAGGAGTAAATTAAACTTATTCCTCATTTAGTGCTCTAAAAAGATACCTAGCTAAGCGTTGCTATAATTTATAAGCGTGCTAGCATTACTTTCTGAATTTACTGAAACTTAATAAGCTATGAGTCTATCTGAAAAAAATTTAGCCTTTGTCATGCATTGTGGTGAGATGGGCAGCCGCTGGGGTTTCAATCGTACGATTGGTCAAATGTGTGGTTTGCTGATCATCACCAAAGAGCCAATGACCGCGAACGAAATTGCCGATGCATTAAGTATCTCTCGTGGTAATGTGAGTATGGGTATTAAAGAGCTGCAATCTTGGCAGTTAATAAAAGTACACCACATACCTGGCGATCGTAAAGAGTATTACGCCCCTGCGGGTGAAATTTGGGATATGGCAAACCGTGTATTTGAAGAGCGTAAAAAACGTGAAATAGACCCTACACTTAGTCTTCTTCGGGATAACTTACTCGATGAAGCCAGTAATGAAGAAGAGCTATACGCACAAAAGCAAATGAGTGAAATCCATAACTTGCTGGAAACAGTTACTAAGTGGTCGTCAGAATTACAACGTTTAAGCCCAGAGCAACTAAATAAGCTTATGAAACTAGGCTCTGGCATTGGCAAGGTAATCGATTTAAAAGATAAAATATTTAAAAAAGAACATGATTAAACAAATAAAAAAGCCGCATAGCGGCTTTTTTTATTACACAACAGCGTATAAATTATATTTTTGGATAACCAATTCTATCTGATAGATAGCCCACGCTGGTGGCAAAGTAATATGAGCGGTTCCAGTGCATAAATACTTTGTAGTTATCATACGCTAAGTACATACGCCCATTAATATCGTCTGGCATTACCAGTGCGGCACGTACATCTACATTAGGTAAATCTGAACCATCGGCTCTGCGAACACCTAAAGCTTGCCACTCAGCTAACGAGCGCTCAGAATCGTTCCAGTACTCTAACCATTGCTTGCGCGTTTTAGTGCCACGCTTAAGAACATATTGACTGTCAAAGTTTTCAGGTAGCTTTACTTGGCGACCCCAAGTAAGTGAGTCATTCCAGCCCTCTTGTTTTAAATAATTGGCAATTGATGCAAATGCATCTTCTTTGGTGGTCCAAATATCTTTTCGGCCGTCGTTGTTGTAATCAACTGCGTAGGCGTTAAATGAGGTAGGCATAAACTGCGTCTGCCCCATAGCCCCAGCCCAAGAGCCTTTAAATTTATCAAGCGTAATATGGCCTGATTTTAAAATATCTAATGCCGCCCAAAGCTGGCGCTTATAAAGTGCTTCACGTCGTCCGTCAAAGGCAAGCGTAACAAGTGATGAAATAACATTATGGCCACCTTGGATTGTGCCAAAGTTACTTTCAAGGCCCCATAATGCCACTATAAAGCGTGCTTGAACGCCATATTCTTTAGCTACTTGCTCTAGTACGTCTTTATTTTCTGCATAGAGCTTACGAGCACGATCAATTTTCCATTGTGGTACACGTTTTGGTAAGTAAGTTTCAAGGGTTTCTTTTACCTCAGGCTGGTTTTTATCAGCCGATACGACTTTTTCTTTGTAAGACGCAGTCGCAAATGCCTTGTCTATTAATTTGCTATCGTACCCTTTAGCAATGGCCTCTTGTTTTAAATCACTTAAATAAGTTTGAAATTCGGCCTGTGTTTTAGCGACTACAGAGCCACTTAAACACACTGAGCATAAAATTACGGCTAACTTTTTAATCACTATCAACTCCGTTTTCTTTTCGTAATTGGCTAAGTAAATTTTCTTGTGGCGGTGGAATTTGCAAATAGTAGCCTTTATCGGGATCGGCTAAAGCCTCTTTTACAGTTTCAAGGTCGGCACCGCCTAAATGATCTCGCTTTGCTAAGTTAATGATCATTACATAAATAGGTTGACCAAACATTGCCAGTAAAGGTTCAGGCACTTTACTAAAATCATCTCTTTTTTCAACAAATAAGAAGGTATCCGCTTTTTTCTTACTTTTATATACCGCAGTGAGCATAATGGCCCTATTTAATCTTGCTTAACATTGCCGCACACTATAACATGAGAGTAATAATAAGTTAGAAAAATTAGATTAGAAATTTCATTAAAGGCCTTATTCAGCCTACGTTTATCTAAAATTAATTTCTAATCAGACAAATCAATTGAGCGTGTATGTCGGAACAAATTTTTGAACTAAAAGGGAATCTTTTTACGTTATCAGTATTGCATCTTTATAGCACTGATATTGCCCTTTTAGCAGAACAGTTGTATGTAAAAATAGCCCAAGCTCCTCGTTTTTTTGAAGGAGCGCCTATTGTTGTTAATTTAGAAGAAATTAAAAACAGCTCACTTGATTTTGACCATTTAAAGTCTCTCATTGAGCGTATGAGCTTTAATGCAGTAGGTGTATGTAATGGCTCAGATGAGCAACACACCCAAGCTAAAGCCGCCGGCCTATCAGTACTTAATTACTCTCAAGATGCTAAAAGTGCCCCTGTTAAACAACCAGAGGCACCCAATACCTCTATTGTTGAAAAAAACGTATACCTGCCTGCGCAAGTAATTAATGGTACGGTGCGCTCAGGGCAACAAGTTTATGCAAAAGATAGAGACTTAATTGTACTCGGTGCGGTCAGCCATGGCGCAGAAGTAATAGCCGATGGAAATGTGCATATTTATGGCACCCTACGCGGGCGCGCTATTGCAGGTGCTAAAGGGACAAAAGACGCCTGCATTTATTGCCAAAAACTTGAAGCCGAATTAGTTTCAATTGATGGCAATTATTGGATCAGCGACTCATTACAAGGTGAGCACTGGGGCAATGCAGTACAAATACAACAAAAAAACGAATCATTAGAAATTTCAGCTTTGGTTAAAGGATAAATCTCATGGCAAAAGTAATTGTCGTTACCTCTGGTAAAGGCGGTGTTGGTAAAACAACATCAAGTGCTGCAATAGGCACCGGTTTAGCTTTAAAAGGCTATAAAACAGTTATTATCGATTTTGATATTGGTTTACGTAATCTAGATTTGATTATGGGGTGTGAGCGCCGCGTAGTTTATGATTTTGTAAACGTAATAAATGGCGAAGCCAATTTAAATCAGGCGCTTATTAAAGATAAACGCGTTGAAAAATTGTTTTTACTACCTGCATCACAAACACGTGATAAAGACGCCCTTACCCGTGAAGGCGTAGAGCGCGTATTAAACGAATTAAAAGAAGACTTTGACTACATTGTGTGTGACTCACCTGCAGGTATAGAAGCCGGTGCAATGATGGCGATGTACTTTGCTGATGAAGCAATTGTAACAACAAACCCGGAAGTGTCTTCTGTTCGAGATTCTGATAGAATTTTAGGTATTTTACACAGCAAGTCTAAACGTGCTGAAGAAGGCCTGGAAAATATTAAAGAGCATCTTTTATTAACACGCTACAACCCTGAGCGTGTTGAAAAAGGTGAAATGTTATCGGTAGAAGATGTCAAAGATATTCTATCGATTCCTTTACTTGGTGTTATTCCTGAGTCGCAAGCGGTATTAAGTGCGTCTAACTCGGGGCAACCGGTGATACTTGATGGTGATTCAGATGCAGGGCAAGCTTACGCTGATGCAATTAATCGCTTATTAGGTGAAACAGTCGATTTTCGCTTCTTAGACGTTGAGAAGAAAGGCTTATTTAAACGGATTTTTGGAGGTTAATGTGTCTTTACTTGACTACTTCCGCTCAGAAAAGAAAAATAGCGCGTCATTAGCAAAAGAGCGATTGCAGATCATTGTCGCGCACGAACGTTCTCAACGAGGAACGCCGGATTACTTACCACAATTAAAACAAGATATTTTAGATGTGATCCGTAAATACGTGAACGTAAACACTGATGCAGTGCAGGTACAGTTTGATCAAAACGAAGATGATTTAGCGGTACTTGAGCTCAATGTGACATTGCCTGACGAAGAAAAAAAGTAGTACAGCAAAAAGCGGCATTTAAACTGCCGCTTTTTTCATTTTTAACTAAACTTTACGTTTATAGAAAGGTTAGTGCTCGCGTGTGTTTAGATTATTTAAGCTGATAATCGCTTTTAATCACTTATAAACAATGAATGTGGTAATATGTAGCCACTATTTCGTTATGTATTCGCAATTGCTATGTTTAATCCCCCGCCTTGTTTTACCTCGTTTTCTCAATCAATAGATAATATAGCTCTGCCAGAGAAATTTACGTTTCCATTTTATTATCAGCCCCACGAACTTAGCGCTTTGGCATCAAAGCAATTACAGCAGCAGCTGGCAACGCATCTACCTTATGATGAAAATAATCACCACATTGACGGAAAGATGTTTGGTGTACTAGTTGTACAAAACCCACAAAAACAAATTGGCTTTTTATCGGCTTATTCAGGGCAACTTGAAAATTTAAGTTCTGAGATAAAATGTGTACCTAATGTATCCACAATGGCATTGGAGGATGTGGGTTATTTGAAAGAAAGTAAAATAATTAACGAAATAAACACACAGATACATGCCCTTGAAAATGCCAGTACATTAAATAAATTATCGGCATCGTTAAGTCGAGATACAGAAAAATTTGAGCAGCAGTTACAAGCGCAACAAAGCGTAATGCAAGCCAACAGAAAAGCACGTAAAGAGGCGCGCAGTGCACTTGCGATTGAGCACAGCGATGCAATAACGCCTGAACAACAAGCAAGCTTGAATGAACTGGCAAAACAAAGCATAGAAGATAAAAAACACTATCAAAGCATAAAAGATCACTGGCGCGATAAAATAACTCAGCAACAGCAGACGCTTAATAGCCTTTACGATGAAATAAAACAGTTAAAAAAACGCCGTAAAGTTTTATCTAAAAACCTACAAAAACAGTTATTTGCCCAGTATCAATTTTTAAATGCAGAGCATGAAGTTAAAGATCTCAACGCTATATTTGCAGCTTTGCCAGAGCATACTCCGCCATCAGGTGCAGGCGATTGCGCAGCGCCCAAGCTATTACAATACGCTTATCTTAATAATTTAAAGCCGCTAGCCATGGCCGAATTTTGGTGGGGCGGCGCTCCAAAATCGGCGGTACGCCAACATAAAAACTATTACCCTTCTTGCTACAGTAAATGCCAACCTATTTTATCGCATATGTTAAAAGGCCTTAGCATAGAAGATAACCCACTACTCGTTAACCCTGCTGAAGGTAAAACGCTGCCCATAGTCTATCAAGACGATGATATTGTTATTGTAAATAAGCCAAGCGAGTTTTTATCTGTACCTGGGATCAATATTGAAGATTCTGTGTATTTACGTATTCAAACGCAATTTCCGCACGCTACAGGCCCGTTAATTGTACACAGACTAGATATGTCTACATCAGGTTTACTCGTTGTGGCCCTTAATAAGCGCGCCCACAAAGCACTCCAAAAGCAATTTATTGCCCGCACCATTGATAAACGTTACATTGCATTAGTTGATGGTACAGTGCCACAAGACAGTGGCAAAATAGAACTACCATTACGACTTGATTTTGACGATAAGCCACGCCAACTTGTGTGTTATAAAAACGGCAAACCCGCACTTACTACATGGCAAGTGCTTGAACGTAAAAACAATATTACACGCCTACAGCTCTATCCTAAAACAGGGCGCACTCACCAACTTAGGATACACTGCGCTCATCACTTAGGGCTGAATATGCCTATTTTCGGTGACACACATTATGGTAAAAAAGCCAACAGGTTACATTTACATGCCGAGTATTTGGCGTTAGATCACCCTATTACCCATAAACGTTTAACATTTAGCGTAGCGCCCGATTTTTAATACCAATTCGCATAATTAAGTGATCTATTTTGAAGATGGAAAAACGTGTTGATAGCAAGGCAAAAAAATCGCTATTTAGTTGTTATAAATGAGAATTTTTTAACGCAGATAGCGACACGTTAAGCCCCTAAAAATGATTAAATATTATTGCGAATTGGTATAACATAGCCTGTTAGCTTAAGAAGTGGGTTTAATTGTCCCACTCTTTAAGCACATCTTTAACAAAACTGTAGCGCCAAGAATTAAGTAAATCAGGTTTAATATGATTTACCTTTTGGTCATTGGTGAGTTTCCAATTCCAGCTAATAAGCTGATTAATTTGCTTTTTAGAGGCCATTACATCCTCTGGTATGCCCTGCTCTTTCGCTACTTTAGTGATTTTTTGTTTAATGTCTTTAGCCACTTTTTTATAAGCCGGAAAATCGATTAAACGTTTAAGCACAGGTGGATGCTGATCAACTGGCAGGGCTTTGGCTTTTTCAATACACTTTAGAATTTCGATCCCTGAGCGATTTACTTCCATCGATTCAACACCCGGAATTTGTCTTAGCGTATTTAAGCTCGAAGGCCCACGCTTAGCAATTTCCGTCATGTTGTGCTCTTTAAGCACAAAGTTAAGCGCTAAATTTTTACGAATAGCTTTATTACGACGCCATACAGCTAATTCTTTCAATACCGCTAGCTCGTACGGTTTTAGTTGCCATGCGTTTTTTATATCTTTATAAAGCAGCTCATCTGGGGTTTGAAAGGCGCGTTTATTTGCAATTAACTCGCTCTCATTTATTACAATATCAAATAACTCAGCTTTATTGATACGCTCAATTATTAGTTCAAAACAAGGCAATAAATGAAAGGTGTCAGCGGCTGCATAATCGAGCTGCTTTTTAGTTAATGGGCGCTGTAGCCAATTTGTACGTGATTCACTTTTGTCTATTTCTATGCCTAATAGCTCTTTTACCATTAGCGCAAAGCCCATACAATTACCTTCACCTAAAAGCTGAAGAGCAAATTGTGTATCAAATAATGGAGCAGGTACAAAGCCTGCATATTTTTGAAAAACCTCAATGTCTTCTGAAGGCGAATGCAACACTTTTAGTACGGATGGATCTTTTAATATTTGCCAAAATTCAAATAGCGATAGTTCTGCAAGTGGGTCTATAAGCGCGAGGTGCTCACCATCATATACTTGAATAAGTGCAACTTCAGGGTACAAAGTACGGCGACGCATAAACTCAGTGTCTATGGCTAAAATAGGCTTGTTTCTTATTTGTTCAACAAAGGTATTAAGTTGATTTTGTGTTTCGATCAATTGGTATTGCACTTAATCTCCTACAATAAAAAAGCCGGCTAATGCCGGCTCTTTTATAGTTTACTAATCTTTTAGGGCTCTTCTGAGAATTTTACCTACATTTGTTTTAGGTAACTCATCCCTAAACTCAACGAGTTTAGGCACCTTATAGTTAGTTAAATTATCACGACAGTGATTTATTATATCTTTTTCAGTTAAAGAAGGGTCTTTTTTAACAACAAAAACTTTAACTTGTTCACCACTTACATCGTGTGGAATGCCGATAGCGGCGACTTCAAGTACGCCATCATGCATAGCAACTACTTCTTCTATCTCATTGGGGAACACATTAAAGCCCGATACAATGATCATGTCTTTTTTGCGGTCAACAATGTAGAAGAAACCTTCGTCATCGTATGTGGCTATATCACCAGTGGCAAACCAGCCATCTTGCAAACATTCTGCGGTTGCATCTGGGCGATTATAGTAACCCAACATAACTTGAGGACCTTTAACCCATAGTTCACCGGGTTCACCTTTTGCTGCCTCTTCACCGTTTTCAAGCATTAACTTAATTTCAGTATTAGGAGCAGGTAAACCAATTGAGCCATTGTAACCTTCTAAATCATAAGGGCTTACTGTCACAAGTGGTGCACACTCGGTTAAACCATAACCTTCCATTAATTTAGAATTAGTCACTTTTTGCCATTTTTCGGCTACGGGACGTTGTACCGCCATGCCACCGCCTAATGACATTTTTAAATGACTAAAATCAAGCTCTGCAAACCCTGGTGTATTAAGCAGCCCATTAAATAGGGTATTTACACCGGTAATAGCGGTAAAATTATGCTGATTAAGCTCTTTAACAAACGCTGGCATGTCACGTGGGTTTGTAATTAATACATTTAAACCGCCGTATTTCATAAACGTTAAGCAGTTAGCCGTTAACGCAAATATATGATAAAGCGGTAATGCAGTAACAACCACTTCAGTACCACGGTCTAATACTTTATCTAAACAGCCCGATACTTGCTCAAGGTTACCAACCATGTTGCCATGACTTAACATTGCCCCTTTAGATACGCCGGTGGTACCACCTGTGTATTGTAAAAAGGCTAGATCAGATAAGTTCATTTCTGGACGCGTATATTTTGCGGGGTCACCGGCTAACACATCTGAAAACTTAATTGTATTTGGCAGGTTATAGCTAGGTACCATTTTTTTTATGTATTTAACCACAAAATTAACGATATGCTTTTTAATACCACCGACCATGTCGCCCACTTGGGTAACCACAATGTGTTTTACATCTGTTTTAGCAAGGGCTTTCTCAAGCGTGTCTGCAAAATTAGCCAGTATAAAAATAGCTGACGCGTCAGAGTCTTTTAGTTGATGCTCAAGCTCTCGTACTGTGTAAAGGGGGTTTACGTTAACCACCACACACCCTGCACGTAAAATACCTAAAATAGCAATAGGCGTTTGTAACAAGTTAGGCATCATTACGGCAACTTTGTCACCTTTTTTAAGACCTAAATCATTTTGAATATACGAGGCAACACGCTGTGTCGCTGTATCTATTTCATCATACGATAATGTTTTACCCATATTCGTAAATGCAGGTAAATCTTTGTAATCGGTAAAACTTTTTTCAAACACTTCGAGTAACGAGTTGTAATGCTCAGGATCGATTGTTTCAGGCATACCTTCTGGGTAGCGCTTAAGCCAGATTTTTTCCACTCTTAGCCCCTGTTTATAATTATATTTATATTAACCTTAATCTAAGTAAGGCACTTTAACAATTGAGCAAATACTCTAATGCAGGAATAATCCCACATTTGGCGCTAATTTACAATTAACATGCACCATTTTGCAGCATAAAGGCTTGAATATGCTCAAAACATAACCCACTGCTTTGCATATGGCAATGATGCCCGCCATCTACATTAATTACCTTCAAGTTGTTGTAATAGCTAATATACTTGGCCAAATTTTGTTTTACAAATGAATAACCTTGGTTACCTAAAATTAATTGGCTTGGTGCTTTTAATTGCTTTATTGCACCAATACATTGCGCTTCATTAAACCTAAAACCTGAGTGATTTTTAAGCTTAGGGTCTGTTGTTAACTCATACCCTAGTTCACTTTTCTTAATATTACGACTCATCAACAATGAGATAAGTTCGTTATTTAAATCTGTTGTACTTGCTCGCGCTTCGATAATTGCGGATTCGGATTTATAAATGCGCCGCTTTTTATTGTTAACACGCTCTCTATTGAGTATCGCCTCTTTTAATTGCTGACAAACCTCGTCAGATGGAGTCGTAACACAACCAATCCCCTCAATAAAGGTAACCGAATACACGTATTCACTAAAACAGCTAGCAAATAAACCTGCAACCATTGCCCCCATTGAGTGGCCGACTAAGTGCACCTTCGTTGCTCCTAAGGCCTTTATAATTTGGTACACATCATCAATATAATCAACAAAATAATAATGCGCATCACTGCTTTTCCAATCAGATAATCCATGCCCTGCAAAGTCAATACAATACCAAGTATGCTGCGGATTAACCTTATCAAGCATAGGTGTGAAAGTATTACTGTTATCTAGCCAGCCATGCATAGCAATAACTAGCTCATCACCACGGCCCCTTTGTAAACCACGTAAGGTTATATTTCTTGTTTTTATTTCAAATGGCTGCAAAAGACACCTCTTTTTACGTGCGACATTATTTATAACATACTAGTTGTCAGACCTCTAATACGAAAATATTTTGTATTTTTTGTATTTATAAAGACTCATCTACCAGAAAGCTTTATTACCCTTTTAATAATTACATTTATTATCAATTGGTTATCACCCCCACCGTTATGCCGACTAAATTAAATCTCATGCAATGAGCACGAATTCTTTTCGTCTTTGTAATGCGCATCACTATATTCGCTTCTTTATAATTAACATACATAAAAAAAATGGCTGTATTATTTTAATGACAGTTAATCAGCCTGAATTGTACACTGCGCTTTTTATTCTTACTTCAATTCATTATTATACAAGCGCATGTTGAATTTTACGGGTTGAACTTGTTTAACCTTGGGTCAGTTTATTCACGCTGAGAGTTTAATTACCAACCTGACTAAAATACCTAGCGATAAACCTTAGTCGCCTTTGATAAAATCGTTTATGCAGCGCATGTTTAGTGATTTTGCTGCAAATTCAACACGCCCTAACCATATACAATTGTGGTGCTGTTTTAAAAGCACATTCATAGGGATAAAAATGAAAAACCAACTTAGCTTATTAGCGCTTTTATGTGCATCTAGCAGTGTTTATGCAAGCGATGCACCTAAAAATGTAATTTATATGATTGGTGACGGAATGGGTCCTGCCTATACAACCGCTTATCGTTATTTTAAAGATGATCCAACCACCAAGCAGATTGAAACGACCGTATTTGATACTATTTTAACAGGCATGGCGCGTACTTACCCTGACGATCATACATATGTTACCGACAGCGCTGCAGGTGCAACGGCTCTGAGCAGTGGTCATAAAAGTTATAATGGCGCTATTGCTGTCGACACTGACAAAAAGCCTGTAAAAACCATGTTAGAAATAGCAAAAGAGCGCGGTATGACAACAGCGTTAGTGGCTACCTCGCAAATTAATCATGCCACGCCAGCCAGTTTTGCTACTCATAATGAATCACGTCGTAATTACGATGCGATTGCAAATGAGTACATAGATAACAAAATTGCCGGAAAACTGCCTGTTGATTTAATGTTAGGTGGCGGTACGAAGTACTTTATTAGAGAAGACCGTAACCTAGTAGATGAATTTAAAGCTGCGGGCTATCAATACAACGACGATATAAAAAATCTTGGCCAAATTACGCAAATACCTGCACTTGGCTTGTACGCTCCAATTGGCTTGCCTTATGCGCTTGATGCTAACTCAAATCACTTAACACAGCTCACAGCTAAAGCATTTGATTTACTCGATGGACAAAATAAAGACGGCTTTTTTGTCATGATTGAAGGCAGCCAAATAGACTGGTGCGGTCATGCAAACGATGTAGCCTGTGCCATGGCCGAAATGGATGACTTTGCACAGTCGATTGAAAAAGCAAAAGCCTATATTGATAAAAACCCTGATACTTTATTAGTGGTTACTGCAGATCATTCAACTGGTGGGTTAACCCTCGGTGCGCACGGACAATATAAGTGGGATACAGACGTTATTAAAGGGGTAAAAGCAACAGCTGGCGAGCTGACCAAGCAATTACTCGCTGCCGATAACCTTGAGCCTATTTGGCGCGCCAACACAAATATTGAATACACGCCGGCTAATAAGGTAAAACTTGAACAAGCGAAAAAAATGGGCGAAACAGCGCTTAATTTAGCCATTAAAAGTATTATTAGCGACGCCAGCTTTACTGGCTGGACAACAGGCGGGCACACCGCTGTAGATGTACAAGTATTTGCTTACGGTAAAGGCAGTCAGCACTTTAGTGGTGCTCAAAATAATACCGATATTGCTGATAAACTAATTGGCTTTATTAAACAGTAGCCATCAGCAAACATAAAAAAGCCCGAACCTGTGTTCGGGCTTTTTATTTTTTACTATTACTGGGCTAAGCGTAAATATCAACGCCAATTAAATCTTGTACTTCTGCTCTGCGCTCTAAGTTTGCAAATTCAGTATACGTAGAAATCGCTTTGCTCACTGTTGGGCTTGGTTGGTCATAAATAGTTTGGCTGTACTTTGCATTAGTAGTATTTTGACTAAAGTATTGATTAGCAAGCTCTACACCCGCTTTACTACTTTTTACATAATCCGTATTTGTTTTATTACTGGCGCTATCGTCCGCTAAACCTTGTGGTTTAGAGGGTATAATTTTTGTAGAGGTAACCTTTGCAGGGATATCACCCGTAAAAAAACCAGCGCCAATTGGCAAAGTCATAAATAACTTCCAACAATAAACAGTTTAAAAATTATGATTTAAAAACATTCAATATGCAACTTTTGAGCTTATTCACGACCCGGTAGCTTTTTCCATGTTACTGTATCGCGCACATATTTAGGTTGTGCATCACTTGCTTTTACAACGTCTCCGGCTAAAAAGGCCGTGTCTACATGGTTAAGCATATAGCGAGCATCTGGCAATGTAATATCTGTATTTATGGTTATATTGCTCATGTTTTTAAGTGCATCAGGGTAGCTTTTAAAACCCGTGCCTACAGCAATCGCGTGTTGCTCTTCACAACTTATGTGTTCTTCGCTTAATAGTTCAGGTTTTATAACACACTCTTCATTGACCAATTGCATATGGGCGTTATTTACTTGGTATTGCGCAAAATAAATTTCCCCCATGCGTGCATCTATTGCAGAGTACACTACTGATGCCTGCATTTGTTCGTACGCTTGTTGGGCCATAATGGCCAAGGTAGATAGACCCACTAATGGTAAGTTGGCCGAATAAGCTAATCCTTGTGCAATTGCAACACTAATGCGTACTCCGGTAAAACTCCCTGGCCCTTGGCCAAAACCAATAACGTCTAAATCTTTTAATTTACACTGTGCTTTATTAAGAAGCTCATCAACTAAAGGGAGTATTTTTTGACTATGTTGCTGCGGGCATTCTTCAAAATGATGAAATGTTTGGCCCTTGAAGTGTAAAACTATAGATAACGCTTCTGTAGAGGCGTCTAGGGCAAGAATATTACTTTTAATCATTTTAGTACTCTAGTTAATGTGTTTTAAAAATGTGTTTGCATCTTCTAAGCTTCGCGTGCGGCGCATCGGCGGTAAGCTTTTTAAAAATACTTGGCCATATTGGCGTGTTACTAAACGATTGTCGCAAATAACCAGCACGCCTTTGTCTTTATTATCTCGTATCAAACGCCCTACACCCTGTTTAAGCGCAATAACTGCTTGCGGCAACTGTATATGCGCAAAGGGGTCTTTACCTTGCATTTGGCAATCTTGCATTTTGGCTTGCAGTAATGGGTCATCCGGTGCTGCAAAAGGTAACTTGTCAATAATAACACAGCTTAGCGTGCTACCACGTACATCAACGCCTTCCCAAAAAGAGGCTGTGCCTAATAATACAGCATTACCATGGCGCGTAAATTTTTCGAGTATTATACGCTTAGACATTTGCCCTTGCATATAAACTGGGTAGTCCATTTGTGTGGTTAATCCCTCAGCCACCAAATGCATCATCCGATAACTTGTAAACAGCACAAAACAACGCCCTTTTGCCGATTTTATTAACTCTAGAGTTAATTTTATAATTGCATGAGGCATGTTATCTGCGTGCGATTCTGGCAAATATCGGGGTAAGCATAAAAGCGCCTGATTAGGGTAATCAAAGGGGCTGTCAACCATCATACTCTTTGCAGGGGTAATACCTAAGCTTGCGTTAAAGTGATCGAGCTTATTATCAACCGATAGCGTGGCTGAGGTAAAAACAAACCCGGCGCCAGTGTCTTTCATCATTTGAGCAAATTTAGCAGAGACATTGAGCGGCGTAATATTAACCGTTAAATAACGCCTTGTGGTTTCGTACCAATAACTAAATCCGGTTTGAGCGGTATCAAAAACACGCTCCAACTGGCCTTTAAACGCTAATGTACGTTCAAACGGGTGCTCTATTTTATCGCTTCGCTCTAGGCAGAGTTTTAATACTTGATAAACAAAGTCTAAATCGCTAATTACTCGGTGCAGCGCCGCACAAATCAGTTTGTCGCTGAGTTTTTCACGCCAATCTCCTCGGCTACCATCTACACCAAACTGTAAACGTAAATCAGCCACACTGGTTTCAAGCTTATTTAGGCTTTTTCCTAGTTGCAGCATATCGGGAATTTCTGCACGGTAAATTGCACGCAAATCGTTAATTAAATCCACCAGCTTTTTAGTACTAATGCTTTCCCCAAAATAGTCGCTAGCAATTTCACTAAGCTGGTGTGCTTCATCAAAAATATAAGCGTCGGCTGTGGGCATCAGCTCAGCAAAACCAGAGTCTTTTACTGCCATATCAGCAAAAAATAAATGATGATTTATAACAACTACATCCGCTTCAGCTGCATTTAGGCGCGCTTTACGTATGTAACACGATTGAAAGTCAGGGCACTCTTTACCTAAACAGTTATCGGCTGTCGAATTAACGTAGGGCAGTACTTTTGCATCTTCTTCGATACCAATACAATCAGCTAAATCACCCGAGAGTGTCTCACTTGCAAATTTAGCAACCATTGCAAGCTGATGCATAACATCAGGATCGTCAGTAGGTACATGGGCCACATGTTGGTTAAGCCTATAAGTACATAAGTAATTTGCGCGCCCTTTTAACAGTGCGGTTTTTTTAGATGCGTTAAGTGCTTTTACTAGTTGCGGTAAATCGCGGTGATATAACTGCTCTTGCAAGGCCTTAGAGCCTGTTGAGATAATCGTTTTGCCCTTAGATTTAAGTGCAGGTGCTAAATAAGCAAACGTTTTACCTGTACCCGTTCCCGCCTCAACCACTAACTGCGTGCTATTTTTTAATGCATCGTTAACGGCAACGGCCATATCAATTTGAGGTTGGCGAGGCGTGTATCCCTCTAAAGATAACGCTAACGGCCCGGTTGCACTAAACAGCTGTTTGATAATACCAGTCACTTTACAAAAAATAATAGCGCGATTTTACGTAAGCTATACATCAAGGGCAAGTATTAGCTGATGTTTAAAATAAGAGAAGGGGTTTATGCCATGAAGTAAAATTAGTATTACTTTTAAATATTAATGCCTAGCAGTTAAAAGGCTCAACCTATAAAACATTTATTATAAATAACTTTTATAAGCCAGCTCGTATAATAATACTCAAAACCAAAACAAAACCAAATATTAAATAGCAAGTTACAATAAATAACACGAGTAACTTTACATCAACCAAATGTCTCTTAAAGACATAATAAACCTTTAAAAATACATCATAAACACTGTGACAGTTGATCATCACAAGAGTACCATACGCGGGTTTAAAATTTCCTTTTTTTCTATCGTAAATAAATAGTAAGGTTAGCCAATGAATGCTTGGTATCTCATTTGTTTTCTCTCTGCCATTGCAATTTTTATTGCTTTTGCAAACCAATATATCCTCAAAATGCAAACTACTATTGCCATTACAACTGGCTCAGTCGTTATTTCATTATTATTGATTTTTGCCGTTAAATTATTAGGCGATCAAAATGCGTTGGCCATGACCCAAATCGTCTCTAGCATTAATTTTAATGAATTATTACTCAAAGGTATGCTCGGATTTTTACTTTATGCTGGCGCACTGGAAATTAATCTTATGGCGCTTCGTAAGCAGCGCTGGGAAATAACCGCATTAGTGCTATTTTCTACTATTGCTTCAACTTTTATAGTGGGCTATTTAAGTTTTTATCTGTTCGCCTTATTTGGCTTTGATGTACCGTTTATATACTGTTTATTGTTTGGTGCACTTATTAGCCCAACAGATCCCATTGCCGTATTGGCTATTATTAAACAAATGCGCGCACCAGAGGGCATATCGGTGCAAGTTGAAGGCGAGTCTTTATTTAACGACGGTATTGGTCTGGTAATATTTACAACTATTTTCTCGGTTGCTTTTTATGGTACGGATGCACAATTTGGCGATATAGCAGAGCTCTTTTTTGTAGATGCTCTAGGTGGTATAGCCTTTGGTTTAGCTATTGCTTTAGTGGGTCACTTTTTAATTATTAACAGTCGCGATGTAAATATTCGTTTATTGATAACGTTAACTATTCCTACTGCAGGTTTTGCTGCTGCAAATATTTGGGAAATTTCGGGTGCACTTGCTATGGTAACAAGCGGCATATTGATGGGTAATATTACCCGCACTAAAGCAACAGAGCGCACAGGCCCAGAAGATACACGTTACGTAAAAGATTTTTGGCATGCAACCGACAGCTTTCTAAACGCACTTTTATTTTTAATAATTGGCATGTTAATAGTAACAATGCCAATCACGCTTGGTGAAATTGGTTTAGGTTTATTAATGGTGCCTGCTGTATTACTTGCACGCTTTATAAGTGTCGGAACCCCATTTATATTTTTCAAACGATTTAGAACCTACGATAAACACAGCGTAAAAATACTGACGTGGGGCGGCCTTCGTGGAGGGTTAGCACTTGCAATGGCAGCGGCAATTCCTCGCGAACAAGTGTTTATTGGTGGCTCAGACTTACATAACCTACTTGTTATTGTTACCTACGTTGTCGTTATATTCTCTATTATTGTGCAAGGTTTAACTATTTCACCGCTTATTCAAAGTAGTATTAAATCGGCTGAACAAACTAAATAACATTAATTTTAAACACAGCGAATAAAGCTTTTGTACCTTTATTCGCTGTTATTTAAGTGTTGCAAAAGCGCTTAAAACTTTTACTAATTGTTATACTTTTAGCCAATAGCCTCGCTTTAGTTTAATCCGCTTGAAATGCAAATGAAAACGATTATAATTTTGACTTTTCCTCTTCAGGGCTTTCCGATGTCCATAAATAATTCTCACGTATTTTTTAAATTAATGTCGTTAAGTAAAAGACAGTTTAATTTTATTCTCATGCTTTTAGTCATAACAGTTTTAAGCTTCAGTGCTTCGGCTTCAGAAAGTGAACAAACAAAAATTAAGCAAATTGCTCAACTTGCTGAATATGTAGGGGTAGATTACGTTGCCGCTGTAGGTAATGGAGAAATACTGGATTCTGATGAATACCAAGAAATGAGCGAGTTTTCACATGTTATTCTCGAGCAAGCAAGTCAGCTTTCAAGTCAAACAACTAAATTTAATACCGTAAAAACTCACGCAAAGGCGCTGCATACAGCGATTTCTAACAAAGAGAGTGTAGAAAAAGTACGAAAAGAAAGTTCTGCACTTCGCGAATCTCTACTTACTTTTATGCCTCAGTTATCTTTACCGACAACACTTCTGCCGATTGAGCAAACTAAAGCACTTTTTGCTACTAATTGTTCTATGTGCCACGGCGCAAGTGGGCAAGGTAACGGGCCGCTTGCTAAAAACCTAACACCAGAGCCAACCAATTTTACTGACAAAGAGCGCGCAACCAACCGTTCGCTAATGGGCTTATATGATGCTGTAACAAATGGTATTAACGATACGCCTATGGTTGCTTTTTCACAGTTTAACGAGCAGCAACGTTGGTCACTCGCTTTTTATGTAGGAAGCTTAGCATTCAAAGATGTACAAAAACCCGAAGGGACTTTTGAAAGTGTTACCGCTTCGCAAATTGTAAACCTAAACCCTGCACAATTATCGGCAGGTCAAAGTGAAGCGCAAGCACACTACGTCAAATGGCTTCGTGGTAATCCAGAGCAATTATTTAGCGCTAACAAGAACCCGCTCTCTGTTACTCGAACTCAGTTACTTGCAGCGCAGGCAGCGCATGCTAAAGGTAATTACTCTCAGGCGAGTGACTTAGCAATTAGCGCATACCTAGATGGTTTTGAGCTTGTTGAAAATAACTTAAATGCTTACGACGAAACTTTACGTAAAAACATCGAAGTACAGCTGATGAATCTGCGTCAAACCTTCAAAAACGAGAAAGATGCTGCCATCGTCAACGAAAAAGTAAGTGCGGCGCTAGCACAACTTGCTAAAGCAGATAGTATGCTAAACGAAACAAAACTAACTGATGGTGCACTCCTCTCAGCAAGTTTAGTTATATTGCTACGCGAAGGCTTAGAAGCATTATTAGTTGTTATTGCGCTCATGACTGTACTTATAAAAACGCAGCGCCAAGATGCGCTTAAATACGTTCATGTAGGCTGGGTTATGGCACTCATTGCAGGCGGCTTAACATGGGCAGCAGCGCAAACATTGATACAAATAAGTGGTGCAAGCCGCGAAGTTATGGAAGGTGCAGGCGCCCTATTTGCAGCTATTATTTTGCTATACGTTGGCGTATGGATGCATAGTAAAACCAGTGCACAACAATGGCAAAAATACATAAAAGATAATATTAATAAGCGTCTTGAGTCAGGTACATTATGGGGATTAGCGGGGCTTTCTTTTATTGCCGTATACCGTGAAGTTTTCGAGACGGTATTATTTTATCAGTCGTTATTAACGCAAAGCTCACAAGCGCAGTATTCATCGGTGGCTATTGGATTTGCATTAGGTGTGGCTTTATTAGCGCTTATTGCATGGGTGCTAGTCAAATATTCGATTAAGTTACCTATTGCAAAGTTTTTTGCTTATACCACGTACTTATTATTTGCACTTGCCTTTGTATTAATGGGTAAAGCTGTCATTGCACTACAAGAGGCTGATATAGTTGCTATAAGTTCAATGCCGATAAACTTTGATATTGCACTACTTGGTTTAAAATCTACGTGGCAAGGCTTTATAGCGCAAATTGCTGTTGTAGCCATATTTAGTTTTTATATTTTTAAAGCAAAAAAGCACTAATAAGTAGATAAGGCGTAAAGAACAACACGCCCATAATAGTAAAAAGTCATTCGTGACTTTTTACTATTATTCATTCAGATCATGCCCACGTATCTAAATGTTTATTCCCTTCATCATCTACGGTAATCGCTTTTTCATTATCGGTGTTTGCGCTTTTGTTGCCCTGAGCCTGCGCTAACCTTTTTTTGTTGAGCGTTTGTTTTTTTTCGTTCTCAAGCTTAATTTTTTGTGCTTGCGGCATATTTTGCACACCAGCAATATGAAATGCCCTTTTTGGCTCAAGCTCTAACCGTGAAATTTTCCCTAAAAAAGGGATCATTATATCCATACTCCCCTCCTTAACCTGTTTATTAGTAATTAGATAAGTTGTCTCTTAATGGTTAATTTGCCTACAATTTAAGCATTAAAACAGCTATAAATACTGTTTAGCTATCAATATTATCGGCAGTTATAAGATATGCTTTAATTTGGCAAAAAAAAACTTGCCTTCGCTAGGCGGTTTATGTTTTTATGAATACGAAATTTATTGAAACAGATTAAAGCTTAACGCTCACTAAATAGCGCTAAGCAAAATAGGATAAAAAATGCGCTTAAACCTGACAATAGTACATCATCACCACCATTCACCGGAATAACCTGTCAGGTCTTTCGCTGAGAGGTTATTCCTAAAAGGAACCTCTGGCGATTCAAAACACATTGATTCATTTTCGCCCTGAGGTTCCCCTCGGGGTTTTTAGTTTTTAAATTAAAGGAAAATGAATAATGAGTAACACAAATCGTCTACGTATCGCCATCCAAAAAGGCGGCCGCCTGTCTAAAGATTGTCAAGATTTACTAAAGCAACTAGGTGTTAAATTAAACCTACGTGAGCAACGCTTAATTGCACACTCAACTAATATGCCAATTGACGTACTTCGTGTGCGCGATGACGATATTCCGGGCTTAGTGATGGATGGTGTTTGTGATTTAGGTATTGTTGGCGAAAACGTACTAGTAGAAGTTCAAGCAGAACGTGAACGCCAAGGTGTACCAAGCGAAGTTAGCAAACTAGCTAAACTAGACTTTGGTTACTGTCGCCTTGCACTTGCATGGCCACAAGAGCTTGGCCCGCGTGATAAGAGCTGGTTTGAAGGGAAGCGAATTGCTACAACCTACCCAGAAATTTTAACGCAGTGGTTAAAACGCGAAGGCATCAATGCAAGCACTGTAATGCTAACAGGGTCAGTAGAAGTGGCTCCACGTGCAGGTCTTTCAGATGCAATTTGTGATTTAGTTTCAACCGGTGCAACACTTGAAGCGAACGGCTTAATTCAAGGTGATACAATTTTAGAATCAAACGCCTGTTTAATTCAAAATAAAGACCTTCAAGATGAAGACAAACTAGCGCTAATCAATAAGCTTATGCCGCGCCTTCGTGGTGTTAAACAAGCAAAAGAAAGCAAATACATTATGCTACACGCGCCAAAAACTAAACTTGATGAAATATGTGAGCTATTACCAGGCACTGGCCAACCAACTCTGCTGGCACTTGCTGGTAATGAAGAGTATGTAGCGCTTCACATGGTAAGCAGCGAAACATTATTTTGGGAAACCATGGAGCAGCTTAAAGTCCTAGGCGCTAACTCTATTTTAGTAATGCCAATTGAAAAAATGATGGAGTAAGTACCATGCTTCGTTGGAATGAGGAATCTTCACAAGTACAAGCAGCGGCGCTAATGCGCCCTGCGGTTTCTGCCAGCGCAAAGGTTGAAGCAATATGCCAAACAATTATGAGCGATGTTAAAGAGCAAGGCGATAAAGCCTTACTTGATATGGCTAAAAAGTTTGATAATAGAGCTAACCCTCGTTTACGTGTACCGCTTGATGAAATAAACGCATCAGAGCAAGCACTAAGCGCAGAGCTTAAATACGCAATTGACACCGCTTATGCAAACGTTAAACGTTTCCACGAAGCGCAATTGCCTAAAGATATTAAGTTATCAACCCAACCTGGCGTTGAATGTGAACTGAAATATCAGGCCATCGAAGCTGTGGGTATTTATGTACCAGGTGGCAGTGCTCCACTGCCATCATCGGTTATTATGCAAGGTGTACTTGCACAATTAAGTGGTGCTAAAACCGTTGTACTTGCAACCCCTGTTCAAGGTAATGAACGTATTAACCCTGCCATTTTATATGCTGCAAAACTGTGTGGTATCACAACTTTAATTGAAAGTGGTGGCGCAGGTGCTATAGCCGCAATGGCCTACGGCAGTGAATCAGTGCCTAAAGTGAACAAAATTTTTGGCCCAGGTAATAGTTTTGTAACGATGGCAAAACAGCTTGTTGCGCAAACAATTCCTGGTATGGCAATCGATATGCCAGCAGGCCCATCAGAAGTATTAGTGATTGCAGATGAGCGTGCAAACCCAGAATTTATAGCAGCAGATTTACTCTCGCAAGCTGAGCACGGCGCAGACTCACAAGTTATTTTATTGTGCAACAGCGAAAGTATCATCGAGCAAACGCAGCAGGCGCTTACACGCCAACTTGCAAACTTAAGCCGAAAAGAGACTGCCGAGCAAGCACTGGCTAATTCATCACTTATTTTAGTGGACTCTGTTGAGCAAGCATTTGAGGTATCAGCGCAATATGGCCCTGAGCACTTAATTTTGCAATTAGCAGATTCAACACCTTATTTAGATAAAGTAAAAAATGCAGGCTCGGTATTTGTTGGCGACTACACGCCAGAATCAGCGGGCGATTACGCATCGGGTACTAACCACGTGTTACCTACCTACGGTTACAGTGCAACGTATTCAAGCTTAAACTTGCTTGATTTTTTCCGCACTTACACTGTGCAAACTATTAGCAAAAGTGGCTTAACACAGCTATCAAAAGCTATTTTACCATTAGCAGATGCAGAAGGCCTTGATGCACACGCAAATGCGGTTTCAATTCGTTTAGAGGCAATTAAAAATGAGCAATGAGAGCGCACAAGCGACAAGCTTATTACCACAAAATATTGCAGCACTTGCTGCCTACAGCTCTGCTAAAAGTGAAAAGCTAACAGGGTCAACGTGGTTAAATGCCAATGAAAGCCCGTACGCTAAAAATATTGAACTGAGTATTGAAGATTTAAATCGCTACCCAGATCCACAACCGCAATTGGTTATTGACCGCTATGCTGCGTATGCAGAGCTTGAAAGCGAAAACGTATTAATGACGCGCGGCGCCGATGAAGGCATTGAGCTTTTAGTACGTACCTACTGCGAACCTGCAAAAGACAGCATTGCGTTATTTTTGCCAACCTACGGTATGTACAAAGTAACCGCTGATACCCATAACGTTGCAATCAATGGCTTAACCCAAGCGCTATTACTTGATGGCAGTGTTGATGAAATAGTTGAGGCAGTGGGCAGCTCAAAACTGGTGTTTATTTGTAATCCAAATAACCCAACGGGTAGTTTAACACCGCTTAATAAAGTAAAAGCAATTGCAACAGCGCTTACAGGTAAGGCTCTTGTTATAGTTGATGAAGCCTATATTGAGTTTTGCCCAGAGCAAAGCGCCACCGCACTTATAAATGAATTTAATAATGTAGTGGTACTGCGCACCTTATCAAAAGCGTTTGCGCTTGCAGGCCTTAGAACCGGTTTTACACTTGCACAAGAAAGTGTACTTGCGCCAATTCGCAAAGTAATTGCGCCGTATCCGGTATCGGGTGTGGTGGCAAGTATTGCAGCGCAAGCAATTGCACCTGATGCAATTACATCAATGCGCCGCCAAGTGACTATTTTAAATAGCTTAAAAGCTAAGCTGGTAGATTGGCTAAACGCCTCCCCTGCAGCATTAAAAATTCTCACTGGTGAAGGTAACTTTGTTACCTTAAAATTAGCCAACAAAAACTCCTTTAAAGTAGCACTTGAGCAAGGTTTAGTAATGCGCGCGTTTACCCTATACGGTGAAGACGATTGGCTACGAATTTCAATTGGTAGTGAACAAGAGCTAGAACAAGTAAAAATTTGGTTAGATGGCTTACAAACGCCAGCTACCACAGCACCATTAGCAGGAAACGAAGTATCATGAGTAACCCCTATTTATTTATTGACCGTGACGGCACCATAATTGAAGAGCCAATCACCGACAAACAGGTAGACAGCCTTGAAAAGCTTGCCTTTTTACCTGGTGTTATCCCGGCTTTATTACAGTTACAAGCCGCAGGGTACCGCTTAGTAATGGTATCGAATCAGGATGGCTTAGGCACAGACAGCTTCCCGACTGCTGACTTTGATATAGCACAAGATAAAATGATGGACATAATGCAAAGCCAAGGTATTAGCTTTGATGAAGTATTAATTTGTCCACATTTTGACGAGCAAAACTGCGATTGCCGTAAACCTAAAACAGGTTTATTAACTGAGCTTATGCGCTCTGGCAAAGTTGATTTAGCACGTTCATATGTAATTGGCGATCGCCAAACAGATATTGGCCTTGCTCAAAACTTATGTTGTGAAGGCATTTTGTATGATGGCAGCTGGCCTGCCATTGTTACAAAGCTTACAACTGCCAATCGCGAAGGCCGTGTTACGCGTAACACCAAAGAAACCCAAATTGATGTAGCCATAAATCTAGATCAAACTAAAAACGGTAGCATTGAAACAGGCCTTGGCTTTTTTGATCATATGCTTGATCAAATTCGCACCCACGCCAACATTGGTTTAAACATAAAAGCCAAAGGCGATTTACACATAGACGAGCACCACCTTGTTGAAGACATAGGTATTGCCCTAGGTGTTGCGCTTAAACAAGCGCTTGGCACTAAATCGCAAATAGCGCGATATGGATTTGCACTGCCAATGGATGAGTGTAAAGCAGAGGCACAAATTGATTTATCGGGTCGTGCATCGTTTGTATTAAACGCCAACTTTAGCCGCGAAAAAGCCGGCGATTTAGACGTGCAAATGGTTGAGCACTTTTTCAAAAGCTTAAGCGATAATGCCGCTATTAGCCTTATTTTATCGGTGAGCGACGGTAACTGTCATCACCAAGTAGAAGGCTTATTTAAAGCGTTTTCACGCGCCCTTCGTATGGCAATAGCACAAGACACGAGCCAACAAACAGCCAGCTCTAAGGGATGTTTATGATTGCCATAATTAATACAGGTTGTGCCAATATAAATTCAGTACGTTTTGCTTTTGAACGCTTAGGGCAAACGCCAACAGTCATTACCTCACCAGAGCAATTAACCGGTTTTGAGCGTGCAATATTACCAGGTGTTGGCCATGCATCAGTTGCCATGAAGCGCCTAGTAGATAACGGTTGGCAACAAGCTATAAACGAATACCAGCGCCCGCTTATGGGTATTTGTTTAGGTATGCAGTTACTGTGCGAAAGCACCGAAGAAGGTAATGTACAGTGCCTAGGTAAAATACCAGGGCAAGTAAAAGCCCTCGATGTAGGCAACTTAACGTCGCCGCATATGGGTTGGAATAACTTAAGCGTAAATAAAGAGCATGCACTTACTAAAGGGCTAACACAAGACGAGCAAGTGTACTTTGTACATAGCTTTGCTCACACCGTAAACGATGCAACACTTGTAAGCGGCGAATACGGCCAAACCTTTTCAGCTATTGTCGCTAAAGACAACTACGCTGGTATGCAATTTCACCCAGAGCGCAGTGCAAAAGTAGGCACACGTTTATTACAAAATTTTGTTGATTGGCAGTTATAAACTGCCCATTAACCAACAATAAAGAGATTATTTGTGATTATTCCAGCATTAGACGTATTACAAAATCAAATTGTTCGTTTATACCAAGGTAAATACGACACCGCTCAGTTTTACCCTTTTGAGCTTGGCGCGCGTTTAAAAGAGTACGCCGACAGCGGCGCAGGTAAACTGCACCTTGTTGATTTAGAAGGTGCACGCGATCCAAGTAAAAAACAGTGGCAACACATTCAAGCCGCAACCAAAGCACTTAACGTACCCTATCAAGTCGGCGGCGGTATTCGCTCAGAGCAAGATGTAAGTGATTGGCTAAAAGCCGGTGCTAACCAAGTTGTTATTGGTTCAATGGCGGTAGAAAAACGCGAACAAGTAAAAGCCTGGATTGAACAATTTGGCGCCGAGCACTTTGTTATCGCCCTTGATGTAAATAAAACAGCCACTGGCTGGGCACCTGCTACGCACGGTTGGTTAAGTGAATCTGAGTTTGGTTTACTTGAGCTTGTTGATTTTTATGTAAGCTTGGGCGTTATTGATTTTTTATGTACGGACATCAGTAAGGATGGCACCATGACAGGTCCATCGTTTGAGCTTTACGAAGACTTAACTCGTCACAACAGCACTATTAAAGTGCAAGCTTCTGGTGGCGTAAGTTCACTTGATGACATTAAGAAACTTAAAGAGCTTGGCGTAGGCGGCGTTATTTTAGGTAAGTCACTACTTGATGGCGCATTTAGTGTTGAGGAGGCGTTGGCATGTTATCAAAACGCATAATCCCGTGTTTAGATGTAAAAGACGGCCAAGTAGTAAAAGGCGTTAAATTTAAAGGCCACGAAATAGTGGGCGATATTTTAACAATGGCAAAAGCATACAGCGATGCCGGCGCCGATGAACTGGTTTTTTACGAAATCAGCGCAAGTGTTGAAAAACGCCTACTTGATGTAAATTGGGTAGAGAGCATTGCCCGCCATATTGATATTCCATTTTGTGTGGCTGGCGGTATTAAATCGGTAGCTGATGCAGCACGTGTACTAGAGCGTGGCGCTGACAAAATAAGTATTAACAGCCCCGCTATTGCCCGCCCGGAGCTTATAAAAGAGCTACATGATGAATTTGGTAAGCAATGTGTTGTTGTAGGTATTGATAGCTTTTACGATGAAGTGACCGGCGAATACTTAGTGTATCAATTAACCGGCGATCCTAATGCATCAAGCCGTACACGTTATAAAACCGAGGAATGGGTTAAACGCGTACAAGACTTAGGCGCAGGCGAAATTGTTTTAAACTGTATGAATCAAGATGGCGTACGTAACGGTTACGACTACGAGCAGCTAAGTAAAATGCGCGCATTATGTAATATTCCTTTAATCGCATCTGGTGGTGCAGGCAGTATGCAAGACTTTGTTGACGTATTTAAACAAAGCGAAGTCGATGGCGCATTAGCAGCAAGCGTTTTTCACAAAAATGTGATTAACATTGGCGAATTAAAACAATTTTTAACTGATAACCAAGTGGCAGCAAGACTATGCAAGTAACACAACAAAACCAAACTCAAGTAGATTTTGCTAAAAGCGAAATGATCCCTGCGATTGTTCAAGATGCTCGCTCTGGTGTTATTTTAATGCAAGGATTTATGAACAGCGAAGCGTTAAAAGTTACGCTTGAGAGCAATAAAGTGACCTTTTATTCGCGTTCTAAATCGCGTTTATGGACTAAAGGCGAGTCATCAAAAAACTACTTAAACGTGGTATCGGTTCATACTGATTGTGACTACGACTCAATTTTAGTACTGGCTAATCCAGAAGGCCCAACGTGTCACTTAGGCACACAAAGCTGCTTTGGCGATGACGCTAAACCTAGCCTGAGCTTTTTAGCGCAATTAGAAGATGTGATTGTTGAGCGTAAAAATGATGACCCATCAAAAAGCTACACCGCTTCATTGTTTGCTAAAGACTTAAGCCGCAGCTGTCAAAAAGTAGGTGAAGAAGGCGTAGAAGTAGCGCTTGCTGCAATGAAACACGATAACGATGAGCTAACTAATGAATCAGCTGATTTAATTTATCACCTTACTGTATTGCTTCAACGCCAAGGCTTAGCCCTAGAAGACGTTGTAAAATGCTTGCAAGGTCGCCATAAATAATACAGCGGCTTTATTTAGCGCATTAAAAGGCTCATATTTATGGGCCTTTTTTAGTTATGGTATTTATTTTTTTAAATAGGTTGCGTATGGTGCAGCTTAACTAATTCTTTTAGCGTTGCTTATGAATAAATCAATTATCACAGCCATATGCTTATTGGTATTAACAGGCTGTGCAAGCCAAAAAGCCCCTGCGCCTAAACTAGTAAAAACGCAAAGCACATGTAGCCCACTAAACGCATTACTTAATGCGCACACTAATGGCTTTAATGCAGTAAAAGCAAATAATGTGGGAAATGATTTTATAAACCAGTGGCATGCTAATACCCATTTTATAGGCAATACTTGCACCATTACTCAACATAATAAGCAGTTTAGTTATCAATGCACGAGTGAAAATAAACAAGCCAATGCTACACATCTACATATACAAACAGTGGATAAAATACGTCAATGTTTAGCATCACAAGGCTGGTACGAAAATACCAAAGAGTCAGCAACCTCAATGAGTAGTAACTTTGTTTTGGATGAAGCTCATCCAGTTATCACCTTATTTACCTCTCAAAGCAAAGCGCGCTATATTACCCGTTTTGAAATTGCTCCACCGCTAGGAAATTAAATGCAAAAACCCCCACACTCAAACACCAAGTTAAAAACAGACTGTTTAGGCATATGTGAGCGCCGCAGCGGTTATTGCACTGGCTGCGGGCGAACTAATGAAGAAATATTTGATTGGATCATCCTCAGCCAAGAAGAAAAAATCGCCATTTTAGCGCAGCCTCGCGCTGACTTAAAAAAGCCATAAATTTGCCACTTGCGTGTAACAGGCCCCCTTTAGTATTACTAAAAAAAGTATGGGGTGATCATCATGGCGGCATTATTTGTAATAAACTTAGCGCGCTCAACGCAGCGACTAGCAAATACTCAAATGCAACTTGCACGGGTTAACTTGCCATTTGAACGTATTGACGCCGTAGATGGCGCACAATTGAGTACAGAACAAAAGCTCGTACATTACAGCTTACAATTAAACAAACAAAAGTATCACTACCCGCTCAGCAATGGCCAAATTGGCTGCTATTTAAGCCACCGTAAAGCATGGCAAAAGATAGTGGATGAGAAATTAAAATACGCAATTGTACTTGAAGATGATTTTTATATTGATGACAGCATTCATGATGCGATTAAAAATATTGAGCAGCTGAACCAACCCTGGCAACTTATTAAACTCGCCGCGTATGAAAACCGCACCCGCCCTATTGCCTATCAGCAAAATCTAAATAACCACCAGCAATTAGTAATACATAAAAAACTAATGACTGGCTGTTGTGCTACGGCAATAAGCTATGAAGGGGCTAAGCAATTGCTTAAAGCCACAGCTAAATTTGGCCGCCCTGTAGATTGCGACTTACAACATATTTGGGAAACCCACGTGAATGGTTTTTCGCTTATACCATACCCTGTTTCGCAAAATACAGACATACAGAGCGATATTGCAAGCTGCGATTCTAAAACTAAGGTTAATAAAGCATTTTTGAGGCGTAAAGCACAACAAATTAAAAGCTGTATTTTTAATAAGGTTTATACAAGCGCCTTTGTAAAAAAATTTAAACAGAATGAAAAAGGAGCCTCAAAGGCTCCAAGTTTAATTACTCAACGTTTATAACATCCTTAAAAGTTGAGAACTTGGTATGCCCGTTTGCGGTAATAATGCGGGGGTAACTGCAAATACTTCTGGAATTTTACTTTTGATTTCGTTCATTTTTTTTCGGTTATTTTGTTTATCATAAACATAGTATTTAAGGATATTTCCGTATACATCATCTTTTGCATCAACCTGCTCTAGTGTTTTTAATGCCTTATCGTAATCAGCAAGGTAAATGTATGCCAGTGCTAAGTTATCAGCAGAGCCAACATGTAGCTTCCCTTCAAGCTGTTTTGATAAATCTTCAAGTTCTACAACTGCAAGCTCATAACGCCCTAGTTGTATATACGCGGTTGCTAGTGAATTTTTTAAAAAGTAAGGCGGGTTACTACCAGGCTCATACCATTTTTCGTAAGCACTCAGTATATCTTCATATTGCTCAAGTTTAGAGTAAACGTGATCTAGCAGCCTAAAGCTTTGTAGTTTAATTTCTGCTTCTTCAAAACCAGCAAGTTTATCTCTATTTAAGTGCCATTGTTGTATGCCTTGCGCAGCTTGGTTTAAAAGTTCAGGGTTATCACTTTTTGCCCCTGCTGCACTTTTAAGAAGCTGTGCAAGTTGTTGATTATATTCTTCACTTTTAACAGGAGCCTGAGACGTATTATTACTTTGCTGCTTGTTATCTGAACTACCATCTACAATTTGCGCTGCAGCTAAAGCACTAAAAGACATTGCCGCCGCAACCATAACCAAATATTTACTTTTCATTGTTTTTTCCTTGTTTAACATTTTGATCCTCTGAATATTAAAACTCTTAGAATGAGCAATATTCAAAAGTGGGGGGGTAAAAAAGTTAGGCGAGCTTTTAGCACTTTGCTCTTGTAGCAATAAACTAGCTAAATCCAATTGGTATTTACCTTTTAGCTTTTGCATACACAACTCATCACAGCTAAGTTCGAGTTGCTCTCTTGCTAAACCTGTTAACTTTAAGCAAATAGGATTCCACCAAAAAACGCTTTCTATAAAACAAATAAGCCACGTCCAATAAATATCACCTTGTTGTAAATGGGTTACCTCGTGCTGAATGACTGAATCTAATTCTTCACGATTTACCATCGTCGACTCTAACCAAATAACAGGCTTTATTAATCCTGTAGCAAAAGCTGGCTCTGTATGGGTTGTTAGTCTAATTGAATACTGATTATTGATGTGTTTAAGTTCAGGACTAGGCTTTGAGTTAATGTATAAATTTTTTATAAGCTTTACATATAAGCCCATGCGTAATAAAAACAATCCAAAACCAGCTAAAACTAAAACCGTAAAAACAATACTAAGTGATGGCAATAAGTCCCATATACTCATATCGCTTTGTAATTGATCCTTAATTGCTACTTGTTCAGCGTTTGGTATTAATGCTTTAACATCGGGAATCAATTGCGTCACGTTGAATGTGTAACGATTTGCCCCTTCAAATAACGGTAGCTGGGAAAAGTACTGCCAAGGGATAAACCAACATGCCAAGGCAATCATTAAAATGTAAAAATTTAATCGTGCAGGGGCATTTTTTAATCCTTTTACTGTAAGTAAAATACATAAGCTAATGAGCGTGCAAGTTAGTAAATAATCCGTCATTACCCTCTCCTTTAATCTAACTTCTTATTTTTTAAAAGCGTTTGTAAGTATTCTATATCTTCATCATTTAGCTTTTCTTCTTTGATAAAGTGGGCAATTAAACTACGAGAATTACCTTTAAAAAATCGTTGCATAAAACTAGGCATAGCTTGCTCCGATAACGCGTCTTGTGTCACGATTGTTCTAAAAACAATGGCTCGCCCTTCATGTCCACAGCGCTCAATCGCTCCTTTATGTTCTAACCTATCTACAATAGTTTTGACTGTTGTATAGGCTACTTGTTTATCTTTTTGCTTATCAGCTAAAAGCACTTTATGTAGTTGACTCGCAGTACAGGGTTCTTCCTGCCAGAGCAGCTGCATAATATCCATTTCAAAATCACTAAGTTTCATTGTCGCTCCTATTACTACACTTGTAGTGGTACTGTTACAAATGTAGTAGTTAGAAATCTTAGTGTCAATACAAAATTGACATATGAATAAAAAACACACGGTAGAAATATAAAAGCCTTAGGAAGGTTTTAAAATAAAGACATATAAAACAAGTAGGTATAATTATTAATTGATTTTAGAAAAACATAAAAAACGAGAGTATATTTTCAACTAACGCTTTTTATGTTTTAAGCTTTTTATGAAAGGTAGTGAGGTAACTATGCTTTATCGAGCGCTTGGCTCACATCGGCAATAATATCGGCAATATTTTCAATCCCTACCGATAAGCGAATTAAATCACGGCTTACGCCTGCGCTTGCAAGCTCTTCATCATTTAATTGGCGGTGTGTAGTTGACGCAGGATGACAAGCCAGCGATTTAGCATCGCCAATATTAACTAAGCGTAAAATCATGTTTAGTGCATCAATAAAGCGCGTGCCTGCTTCAAGGCCGCCCGCGATACCAAAGCTTAAAATACCGGATGCTTTACCACTGGTAATTTTTTGGCTCATTGCATTATACGGGCTTGATTTAAGCCCTGCGTAATTAACCCAAAGCACTTTTGGATGACTTTCTAAAAACTCTGCTAACTGCTGAGCGTTTTCGCAGTGGCGATCCATCCTTAAGCCTAAAGTTTCAAGGCCAATTAAAATGTCAGATGCATTTTTAGGGGCAAGCGCCGCGCCCGTATTTCTAAGTGGCACGACTCTACAACGTCCAATAAAAGCCGCTTCAGCAAAGGCATCGGTATACACCACGTTGTGATACGACGGGTCAGGCTCGTTCATCATTGCAAAACGTGTGGCATTGGCTTTCCAATCAAATTTACCAGAATCGACAATCATTCCACCAATAGCTGTACCGTGTCCGTTTATATACTTCGTCAGTGAATGAACCACTATATCGGCGCCAAGTTCAAATGGGCGGCATAAATACGGGGTAGCAACGGTATTATCAACAATCAAAGGCACGCCTTTACTGTGTGCAATTTTTGCTAGCCGTTCAATATCAACAATGTTCCCAGCTGGGTTACCAATTGACTCACAAAATACTGCGCGAGTATTATCATCAATGGCCTTTTCAAATGCCGTGAAGTCATCAGCTTTAATCATACGAGCCTCAATACCTTGGCGTGGTAACGTATGAGCAAATAAGTTATATGTACCGCCATATACTTGGCTGGTGCTCACAATATTAGTGCCAACTTCACACAAGCATTGAATGGCATAGGTAATAGCTGCCATACCCGAGGCGACCGCAAGTGCACCAATGCCCCCTTCCATTGCGGCAATACGTTGCTCAAGCACGGCATTAGTTGGATTCATAATACGAGTATAGATATTGCCTGGTACTTTTAAGTCGAATAGATCAGCGCCATGCTGTGTGTTATCGAACGTGTAAGATGAGGTATGGTAAATAGGCACCGCTGCAGATCTAGTGGTTTCTTCAGACTCGTAACCATGGTGCAGTGCTAATGACTCTAATTTCATATTTATATCCTTTAATATTGTGTTTCTTAAACCTAGCATTTTTAGGTTATAAAATGCACATGAAATATATTTAAGGGTGTTGAACTGATTAAATTTAAATACCTCAACCTTTAAAACATAGTAACTGCGAAGCGGGCAGCGGTTTACTAAAGTAGTAACCTTGAATCAGATCGCAGTCTAGCTTAGCAAGTAATTGTTGTTGTGCTGATGTTTCTACGCCTTCAGCGACCACACTTAAGCCTAAACTATGCGACATTGCAATGGTGGCTTTAACTAAGCTGTAGTCTTCTTGGTTTTCGGTAATACCACAGATAAAGCTGCGATCTATCTTTAATACCTCAAACGGGTATTGTCTTAAATAGCTAAGTGATGAGTAACCTGTGCCAAAGTCATCCATTGATAGTTTAATACCTAGCTTATTAAGTGCATGCAAAGACTCTGTAATATTTGTTTGTACACTCATTAGCACACCTTCGGTAATTTCAAGCTCAACATCTTTCGCACTCACGCCAGTTTTTTCTAACGTGCTTTCTATAAAACTTAATAGCTCTGAATCTCTAAACTGGCTTGGTGATAAATTAATAGCCATGCTGTAGTTTTGTTGAGAGCTTGCCTGCCACCGTGTTAAAAATGCTAATGCCTGCTCAATAACAAACTTGCCAATAGGAATAATTAAACCTGTTTGCTCTGCTAACGGAATAAACTCATCGGGCATAACCTTACCAAGCACACTATTGTTCCAGCGTAATAGCGCCTCAGCCCCAATTATTTTAAGTGTTTTAGCATCGCATTTAGGTTGAAAATACAATTCAAATTCGTTTTTTTCTAATGCAACATGCATTTGCTCTTCTATTGCTAAGCGCCTTTTTATGGCGGTATTCATTTCGTTGGTAAAGCAGGCGTAGGTGTTTCTGCCAAGCGCTTTTGCTTGGTACATTGCTGTGTCTGCATGGCGCAATAAATCAGAGGCTGTTACCCCATTATTAGGGTACAAAGCCACGCCAATACTTAACGTTAATAACAATTCGCGACCATCTATTTCAAAGGGATTTCTAAAGCTTTTTAGTAAGCGTGTAACAATCTCATCAACTTGTTTTTTACTTTTCAGATCTGGTTGTAAAATAATGAACTCATCACCTCCTAATCTGCCTACGGTCGCGTTTTCATTAACTATTTGGCTAAGTTTATCCGCAGCGCTAATAAGTAATGAGTCACCAATTTCATGCCCGAGTGTGTCGTTCACTTTTTTAAAGTCATCTAGGTCGATAAAAATAACAGCAGCTAAAGTATTTTTTTCGCTCGCAGTGTTAATCAGCTGAGTAAGTCGTTTTAAAGAATAAAAACGATTAGGAAGTAGCGTTAAGCTATCGTAATAGGCTTGTTTACGTATAAGTTTGTTTGACTCATGCTGCTCTGTTATGTCGCGAATTATCAGCATTACTTGGTCTGAATGATGTAAATAACTCACTCGCGCTTCGAAATACAACACGCCTTTTGGGACTAAAAGTTCATATTCAAAGCATACAATGCCTTTATTAATTAAAAGTTCTTTAATATTTTCTTCAAATATTTTAGCTACGCCTTTAGGTAACACACTAAACATCGACTTATTTAAAAATTGTTCTGGTTGTAAATGAAGGTTGCTCAAATCATTAGCATGATAATCAACTATGGTACCCTCGGGTTTAAGCAAAAAGTACAAATCAGGAATGGCTTCAAATACTTTTTCAAGCATCTGCTGTTTATCCATGGCTTGTGCTTGTGCCTGCTTTACCTCGCTCAAATCTATGTCAATGCAGTACATTTGCTTTACACCATGTTGATTTGTAAACATAACATGGCTTGAAAACACCGTTACATTGCCCCCATTTTGATGAACTAATGTAAGCTCTGCGGCAGGTATCTCTATATCATTTATAAGCCACTCACTATGGGCGGCTATAACCGCATCTTGCATTGGGGGCGGAATAATTAATTCTTCTAGTCTTTTTCCGGTTGCGTACTCTTTTGTATAGCCATAAAGCAGCTCACTGCCTTTATTCCAGTAAATAACGCGGCGCTGCTCATCGTATCCTTGCACAGAAATACTGTGTATCGCATCAAATAACTGATGCAGCGGATCGTTAAGCACAAATTGATGTGAGAGGGACTGAGTGGTTTTTAATGACTTCATTTATACGCAACCTAGAGTCGTTATTAACACAATAATAGGACGTACTCTTAAAATTAGCACTTTTAGGTTGGTTTTTAAGTGATATACCTTTGCATAAGATATAAAAAAAGGAGCAAAAGCTCCTTTAATAAAACGCTATTATGTTAATCAGCTTGCACATTGATGGGGTGCTCTACCCCCATCCATGCTTTAAATAAGGCCCGTTGAGATAAAGTTGCATTTTTATCAGCAACCACCTTTTTAGGTTTATCATAATCTTGCGATAAAACCAGGGTTGTCGATTGAAGTGCATCTCGGCGAATAAAATCAATCGTCACCTTTTCACCCGCTTTAAATACTTCTAAGCTCGATTTTAAATCTTTTCCAACATGCTGCTTGTTAACCGCCACAATTTTATCGTCAGTAGTTAAACCTGCTTGCCATGCTGCGCCTCCTCTGCGCACATGAGTAAGCGTTAATAATTCACCGCTATTTTTTGCAGTGGCATCAATGCTTGCTAGTGGCTTAGCGCTCTCAGGGCGAGTAAGCTTTAAACCAACTTTACCTAATAAAGCATCAAAATCTATATTAGCTGGGGTGCTCACGTTATCGTGCCACCACGTTGTGTAGTCTTCACCTGTGAGCTCTTTTAATATTGCCAGTACATCTTGCTCAGTAAACCCTTGTGGTAACGTGTGCTTATTGTATAAAGCATTGTGTACTTGGCGGTAGTTAACTTTTGCCTGGGTTGTTTCTAATAAATGTATATCTAGCAACATAGAAAGCAATGAGCCTTCTAAATATATATTGGTGCTGTAATTACGCGCGTGGTCGCCGCCTTGGTTTATCCATTTATCAAAGCTTGTTTCGCTGGCACTTTGTACTTCTCGACCTGGTGTTTGTAAGTGACGATTAATCGTTTTACTCATCACTTTAAAAAACTCATCGGTGGTTTCTATGCCTGAGCGCACTAATAGATGATCTTCAAAGTAGCTAGTAGAACCTTCCGAAATCCATAATAAATTTGAGTAGTTCATGTTGGTGTAATCATAAGGCGCCAGCCCTTTAGGGCGGTATGCTTTTACATTCCAGGTATGAATAAACTCATGCGCGGCGGTACTTATAAAGCCTAAATAATCTTCGCGACTACCAAACCGATCTCTTGGGCGCTGTATAATGGTTGAGTTTAAATGCTCAGTTGCTCCGCCGGCACCCGATGTAGCATGGACCATAAATACATAACGCTCATACGGGTAGCTATTCCAAATAACATTACCTGTGGTCACTAATTTTTTTAAATCAGTCAGCATTAGTTGCTCATCGTAGTTGCCTTCGCCCCATATAACTAGCTCGTATTGGCGGCCATCTACTTCAAATTTGTGAAGTTTGTTAATTCCTGTTTCTATTGGTGAGTCTACCAGTACATCGTAATCTGCGGCTTTAAAACTGTGCTTATTACTCGCATTTTCCATGCCTGATACAGAGCGCCACGCTTTAGGCACCTTTAAATCTACGGTAACGGGTTCTTGGCGAAATGATTCACTAAACATGAAAAAGCCAGATGCATCAATGAAGGCATGGCTATCGTCTATGTGGCGTGCACGTTTGCCTAACTCGTTTGCATATACTTGGTAATCAATATTCACGTGTGTTGGCTCAGCTAAATGCACTCGCCATGTGCTGTGATTAATTTTTTCCCATTTTAATGCATTGCCATTGTCGTCTGTGGCCGCAAAGTAACGTACCCCATTGGCTAAATTTAATATTTCGTAGCGACCAGTACGCCATGCAGGCAATTTAACATCGATATGCGATTGCGCCGACTTTGGAAACTCTACACTTACATTACCTAAATGATGTTGTGGCTGTGTAATACTTAAAGAATAATTTACATCGGCTAACGCAGGGGCTGCACAACAGGCCGCTAACATAGACAGGACAAAACGCTTTTTCATAATGACTCAAAGTTACTTATTATTTGAAATAAGCCTAACAAGGCATAAATTAAAAGTGAATTAAAAACGACAAACAACCTAATAGCTCAGTTTACATGCAGGGTCTAAGTAAAAATGCTAAGTTTTTAATTAGATAACTACACTTAATATGATTTTGTTGTAAACTGAAGGTAATGTAATTAATACGATGGCGGTATGCTTAGGTGTCTGAAAACTCTAACGCTGTAGATAAAAAGTTAAAGCAAGCAATTGAAGCAAGGATAGCCATTGAAAATGCGCGTAAGCTCCAAGTTGATACTTTATCAAATCTAACTGCAAAACTGTCTTTAAGCTGTAAAGGGCTTGATATTGAGCTTGATAATAAACTCGCCAAATTTAGAAGTTCGTTAAATAAAGGTGTCGGGTTTGAAGTATTATCGCCTTTAATAGATGACATTTTATTGTTACTGCAAAACCAAGAGGCGTTACAAACAGCCCATCAGCGAGAGCTGTTTTCGAGCGTACAAACAGCCGGTAAGCTTTTACAAAAAACCAAAGGCTTGCCAGACGATACCCGCCGCACCTTAAGACATTTACTCGACCACGAAATTAATAATGTACAGTCTACGCACGATTACATTCCGATTTTAAATCAGCTAATAAACTTTTATCACCATGCTTTACAGAGCAAACTATCAGCCACGGATGAAACAAGCGCTAATGCTTCTCCTCGTATGGCTAAAAAGCTGTTAGAGCTTGCAAATGAGCTAGTGTTAGAGGATGAATCGACTGAACAAATTAAACAAATAAAAAATGCGATTACCGAAAACGATAATGTAGAAGCACTGTTGCAAGCCGCTTTAAATATAATTAGCGTTGTGGTTAAAAATATCAGTAAAGAGCGCCAATCGGCACAAAGCTTTTTAGTCTCACTTAACCAAACATTAGAAGAGTTGCACTCATCAATTGTATCTACCAGCCAGCACTCTAAATCAATGGGTGAAGAGTTCGATACACTAAATAAACGTATTGAAGGAAAAATAAAGCATTTAAACGAGCAAACCCAATCTGCTACGTCTATTTCCTCTTTAAAAGAATTAGTAGACAACGAGCTAAGATCGCTCAGCCAAGACTTTATTGCTAAAGAGCAGCTAGAAAGAAAAGACCGCGAAACGCTGATTGCCAGTTTTGATGAAATTAACCAGCGAATTGGCAGCTTAGAAGGCAAACTAACTAAATATAAAAAACGCCTAAACGAGCAACGCTTTAAAAGTTTACTCGACAGCCTTACAAAACTTCCAAATAGAGCAGCCTTTGATGAACGTTACAACCATGAGCTTCACTTATTTAATGTGCAGGCTTCGGATGTTACCCTAGTAGTTATTGATGTGGATCACTTTAAGTCAATTAATGATAGATTTGGTCATACTGCAGGCGATATAACCTTACAAGTTATTGCAAAGGCGCTGCAAAAATCAGTAAGGCAGTCTGACTTTATAGCCCGCTACGGCGGAGAGGAATTTGTACTACTAATGCCTGGGCTTTCGTTGTTAAACGCAGCGCAGCCGCTTGAAAAACTTAGAAAAGTGATTAAAAATATTCCTTTTAAATTTAGAGAAAAAGAAATAGAAATCACCATTTCGTTAGGCGCTACACAATTTAAAAAAGGCGATACACCGCTCAAAGCATTCGACAGAGCAGATGACGCCCTCTATGAAGCAAAAAAAACGGGTCGGGATCGCCTTTGTATGAGTAAATAATGTCATAATTCTCAATTAGTTTGAGTGCTAAAGTAAATGACATGCAGTTTTTACATTTAAAGCAACAAGGAGAATGCCGATGTTAATACAGTTAAACCCGACTGGGGTTTTAGATTTACTGTCACAATTGGAAGTTGATTTATTAGAGCAATCTTCAGCCAGTGAACGTTATCGACTTTTTAGAAACTGTGCCTTAGCCGTCCTAAACGTAGGCAGCCACACAGATGCTAGTAATGAAATTTACGACAAATACCAAGACTTTGATATACGCCTAGTCAGTCGCGAGCGTGGCATTAAAATTGAGTTAGAAAACCCTCCCGAAACCGCATTTGTTGATGGTGAAATAATTACCGGTATTCACGAGCATATTTTTTCGGTGATCCGCGATATTTTATTTATTTGCCAAAAATACGAAAAAGATCTTAAACAGCAAAAAGCCATTACCCATATGGTATTTGATATGCTTAGAAACGCAGGCGCACTGCGTGTTAACAGTGAACCAAATATGATTGTATGTTGGGGCGGACACTCAATTAACGAAATAGAATATAAATACACTAAGCAAGTAGGTTACGAGCTTGGTTTACGTGGTTTAAATATATGCACTGGCTGCGGCCCAGGTGCGATGAAAGGCCCGATGAAAGGTGCCACTATTGGCCATGCTAAACAGCGCATTAGCGAAAACCGTTATCTTGGTTTAACTGAGCCTAGTATCATTGCCGCAGAGCCGCCAAACCCTATTGTAAATGAGCTGGTAATTTTACCCGATATTGAGAAGCGCCTTGAAGCATTTATTAGAACGGCGCATGCAATTATTATATTTCCTGGTGGTGCAGGTACTGCAGAAGAATTACTTTATTTATTAGGTATTTTGCTGCACCCAGATAACGAAAAACAGTGTTTGCCTGTTATTTTAACCGGCCCTAAAGAAAGCGAAGCGTACTTTAGCGAGTTATGTAAGTTTGTAGAGCTAACATTAGGCAAAGAAGCCCTTGATAAGTTTGAAGTGATCATTGATGATCCTGCGCTAGTAGGGCAAAAATTAAAATCTGCTATGGCAAGTGTGCGTAATTACCGTAAAAGCCAAGGAGATGCCTACTACTTTAACTGGACACTTAAAATCGATAACGATTTTCAGCAACCTTTTGCACCTACGCACGAAAACATGGCCAGTTTAGATTTACACCTAGAACAGCCTAAGCAACATTTAGCGGCTAACCTACGTAGAGCGTTTTCAGGTATTGTTGCTGGCAATGTAAAAGATGAGGGCCTACGCGCCATAAAAGCACACGGACCCTATGTGTTAAGCGGTGAGCCTGAGTTAATGAAAGATATGGATAAACTATTACAGGCATTTGTAGACCAAGGTCGTATGAAGTTACCCGGTAGTAAGTACGTCCCTTGTTATGAAATAAAAGCATGAGTTTGACTATTTGAAACCCCATTTACTTTTAATTGATGCGCTTAATTTAATTAGGCGCATTTACGCAGTTGATGCTAACCAAACACACCATAGTGAAGAGCACATGCTAAAGGCCAGTTGTGCGCGCGTTGCACACGCGTGCAAAAAGCTTTTACAGTCAACAAATGCCACTCACGCTATCGCTGTTTTTGATGGCGATAAAAGCTGGCGCTATCATTTTTATAAGCAATATAAACACTCTAGGGCCCCCATGCCCGACACGCTCAAAAATGCATTGCACAATTTTAAACAAGCTATAGAGCAAACGGGTATCGTTGTATTTGAACCGATTAACGATGAAGCTGACGATATCATAGCCACCTTAGCCGACAAAGCTGCTAAAAATAAAATAAACAGTACTATTGTTTCTACCGATAAGGGATTTTTACCCTTTTTGAACGACTATATTTGTGTGTTCGATTATTTTAAAAAGTGCTACCTAGATAACAACAGCATCGAGCAGCGTTTTGGCATTGAGCAAAGTAAGTTAATTGATTTTTGGGCCTTAGCTGGCGATAAAACTAACGATGTACCCGGCGTTAAGGGCATAGGTACTAAATCGGCTCAACTTATTGTAAATACCTACGAAAATATAGATAAGGCCATAGAAGACGACGTCCTATCAAGCAGTATTCAAAAAAAGTTAGTTGAGCAAAAAGACATGTATGTTATTTCTAAACAATTAGTCACTTTACGTACAGATATACAGCTAGGCTTTAGTTTAAAGCAGCTAAGGTTACATTAGTCGCATGTTGATAGCACTGTTTAAGCTCACAATTTATACTCTCAATATTGTTGCGAGCATGAGTGAAAAATGATTAAAAAGTTTATAAGGTACTTAATATTAGGGCTAGGATTATATGCGCTCATTGCGACTTTAGTGATCACCTTTTATAAAGATGACCCGCAAGCAATGATTTGGCAAGACCGTGAGGCCTTTAATGAACGCTACATCAAAAAGCTCTCAATTGATGAGGCAGTTACGTTAAATAGTGTACTCGATTATTTAGGCAGCCCAGATTTAACCTATGCCAAGCGCAATAAAGACCAAGTATGGCAGATTGTTTTTTACCGTACTCAGCACCAAACTTCAGATGGCATAACCACAATGGATGAATGCACCGGCTTATTATTTAAAAATGGTGAGTTATTTTTATGGGGCCCCAGCGCCTATACAACTTACCAGGAAAAGATCAGGTGATGGCCAATGGATGAGCCTATTTCAAAACAGTTAGTGCGGTTACTGCATAACACACAGCAAATACTGACTATTTATAATGACAAAACGCAGTGGCAACATCTTTATCCGCTTGTTGTGCAAACAGCCCAGCACTATCGTGTTTTATATCAGCAACACCCGCATGCGTTACAAGCGCGTTTAAGTTTGTACACCAGCAACTACGACTTTGCTACAAACCTCGTTATTAACCAATGTGTTATTAGCACAGCGCTGTGCGCTAGCCAACAGTTTGATGACGAACTAACAGAGCTTTATATTGGCGTTGCTTTGGTAGAGCATTGCTGTGTTGTAGCACAGCATAATAAAATTTCGCAGCAGCAAATGCTTACTCTCAGCGATAAAAAAATATGGCGTTTTCGCCATCAGCTAGCAGCAAAAATGCTGCTCAGTGGGCAGCACCCTACTCAAAATAGCGTGCGTATGTTGGCTAAATTAAATAAATATAAACAAGCTTTATTGAGCAGCAGCGACATCATGCTATACGACAATGCCATAACCTTGTGTGCATTGAGTAATATTATAGCGATGAACATCACTTATACACCCAAAAAGAATCCATTAAATTTTTATAAAGCGCTGGGTGAATTATATGTCAAAACAACTAACCCATTTGCGCAAAGGTTAGTTAAAGATTTAATAGCGCATATAGGCCCACACCTTCCAGGCAGTAAAATTGTTTACAGCGACCAAGCAATGGTTTATCTCGCAAGTGATGAGACTAATAAACATATACTTATTAATGCCAATAATGAGCAAAAACTAGCATGGTACAAGGTTAAAACCTCACTTAAAGATCAGCCACTGCAATGGCTATGTAAAGATAAACGGGTATTATTTTTAGCCTGGAACAATGAGCACTTAGTACGTAAAACGCCAGCGCAAATAAGTTCTAAGGCCGAATTAATCGCATTAGTGAGCCATATAAAAGTAGCGCATGAATATAGCTTTAAGGGCTTAGATAAGTTACTGGCCCCTTTTAGTGAAATAACACAAAAGCTCTGCCAAGCAGTCAGGCCCTATAACAACCAGCACCAAGCCGCCAAAGATTTACGCCATAGCTTGTCGATGGTCGGGTACGATAATGCACCGGCGATTATTCAGCGGGTTATATTTGAGCAACTAGTGGATACATCGCATCATCCGCATAAACACATTGTACTGAATAAACTTAACAGCTTTATTCGTATTTTAGCTTTAATGGTAAGCAATAACCCAAAACAGCAATTTGAACAAATAGCTTTGCCTATCTATGGTTACGTGCACTACTTATTAACCCATTGTAGTGCGCAGCTCTGTGCAAAAGTATGTATAAATAGTGCGCCTAACCAAACCTATAGCGCACCCTTAGCCGCCTTTTTTGGGGTTGAAACGATTAATAATGAGCATTTAAATACTGAATTAGCACAGCTACTGAGTGATAACCCATGGACTAAGCCACTGCTCAATGCTGAGCAACACCCCAAAAAAGAGCTAAATGAGCAGCATAAATTATGGATTAGTTTAAAGGTTGTGGCGCAAAGTGTTTTCAAACCCACCTTACCCTTGACCCCTTGGCAAAAACAAACTTTAAATGCGCAATTAAAAGCACAAGGATTTAAATCTGAGGGTGACTTTTTTGCGCAACTGCAAGGCTTATCGCTGTATAACAGCATTTAAGTCACTTATGCTCAGTATAAGCACAGGTTATACCCTGTATTTATAGTATAAACTGGCAAAATGGGCAATAAGTTGGTATAAATGCGCCCTCAAAATATATCCACATACGTCACATAAATGACCTAACAAGCAGTTACTATTATTAGTAATAATTTATGTGCGTTTTTTATTCTTTTAAAGGAAAAGTCAATGGCCAAACAAACCATCACAGTGATCAAAGGCGACGGCATCGGTCCGAGCATTATCGACTCAGCACTTGAAATATTAAAAGCCGCAGGTTGCGATTTTGATTATGAATTTGTTGATGCAGGCCTTGCTGCACTAGAAAAAACTGGCGAGCTACTTCCTCAAGAAACAATTGATACAATCGCTAAAAACAAAATCACGCTTAAAGGTCCATTAACGACTCCGGTAGGTGAAGGTTTTACGTCTATTAACGTTACATTACGCAAGCAGTTTGGTTTATACGCGAATGTGCGCCCTGTTAAATCATTTGTTGGTACTAAAGCACGTTACGATGATATCGATATCATTACTATTCGTGAAAATACCCAAGGTATGTACTCAGGTTTAGGCCAAGTTGTAAGCGAAGACGGTAACGAAGCAGAAGCTAAATCTGTAATTACTCGCGAAGGCGCTGAAAAAATAATCACCTTTGCTTATGAGTTAGCAGTACGTGAAGGCCGTAAAAAAGTAACCGCAGTACACAAAGCAAATATCTTAAAATCTACCTCTGGCTTATTTTTAAAAGTTGCACGTGAAGTTGCTGAGCGTTACCCGCAAATTGAGTCAACTGAAATGATTGTTGATGCAACATGTATGAAGCTAGTAATGACACCAGAAGAGTTTGACGTTGTAGTAACGACTAACTTATTTGGCGACATTTTATCAGATCTTTGTGCTGGCTTAGTTGGTGGTTTAGGTATGGCACCAGGTGCAAATATTGGTGAAGACGCTGCAATTTTTGAAGCAGTACACGGTAGTGCACCAGATATTGCTGGCAAAAACCTAGCAAACCCTACTTCTGTAATTTTAGCGTCTATCCAGATGCTTGAGCACTTAAATATGGGCGACACGGCTGAGCGTATTCGCAGCGCAGTAGCTGATGTAATTAAATCTGGCGATCGCACAACACGTGACCTAGGCGGCAGCCACGGTACAACTGATTTCACTCAATCAGTAATCGATCGTTTATAATTTAACAAAGTAAATCTTGTTTTAAGCCTAAAAAGCCAGCATCTTGCTGGCTTTTTTGTGTTTTAACATTAGCTAATTACATCACGTGGCATAACTAAGGCATTAACTATAAAGGAATTTCAATACCACGAGCATCACTTTTATACCTCTGGCATTAAGTTCTTAGACAGTTAAATCGAATCGTTTTAATCCAAAAAATGATTAAACATGATTGCTCATGCGCCGATAAAACCCACTTATCACTAATAGCGCAATTAAATAACCTATCGCCCCACCACTTGATGACGATTCACTTTGCGCTTCTTGTACTGAGACTGTTAGCTCACTACTTATAACTTCATTTGTTTGACTGTCTGTGAGCACAAGCTTTACTGTATAACTACCTGCACTTTGGTAATTATGACTTGGGTTTTGCGTTGTACCTAGTGGGCTGCTATCGCCATAATCCCAGCTATACGTATAATTACCAGTCCCCCCTAATGGTGAGCTATTAAATTGTACCGCTAAGTTATTTGCCGTATGGCGTGTACTTAATTGCAGCGGTGCGTTAACACTCAAGGCCTGTTGTTGGCTAACACTTATCCCTTGCGTATCGGTTACTATTAACGCGAGGGTATAATCGCCAGAGTAGCTAAATTGGTAATCTAGGTTTTCAGTTTGCGATACAGGTTCACCATCTATAAGCCAACGTATGTTGTAAGGTGCTTCACCGCCACTTACGATTGCTTGAGCAGATAAAGTCGCACCGCTTAACTGATACGCTAAACTTTCTATTTCTAGCGGCTTTGTGATGGTAATTTGTGTAGTTTGTGTTTGCGTAGCCGTCTCACCCGTTGCCGAAAAGGTAACGCTATAGGTGCCGTAATCTGCATAGGTATGTGTAGGGCTTAGATCAGTGCTCATTTGCCCATCACCAAAATCCCATAAAAATGTATCTGTGGGGGTCAACTTTAAACCTGCTGCCTTAAAGCTAACAGTTGCCTCGTTTATTGTAGTGGTTATTTGTTGTAGCGCGTCATAGCTGAGTAAAAGCTCTGCAGTTTCACTTTCAGGATGTTGACTGACTATTTCAAAGTTAAACCCCTGGGGAGTAAGTACCACCCCTGATTCAGCCTGCTGCGAAAAACTGTAATCAAAATGATCATTAAACTCACTAATGGCCGCTAAGTCTTGATCGCCTAAACCTGCACTTTGCTGATATAAACTAAATGCAGCGTCGCGTACTTGTATGGGTGTATCTGCAAGTGTACTGCTACTTGTACCGCGATAAATTGGCTTTTGATCCGCATCAACCACTAAGTTAAAACCGCCGCCAGGGTGCTCAGTTGTGTTGTTGTTATCCAGTGCACTATTGCTATACCACAGTAAAACCCCCGGTGAATATTGCTCTGCTTGTAAGCCGGCATCCACACCTTTGTGTGCACGTAGCTGTAAATAATAGTGGGCTGCTTTAGCATAAATATAACTACTCACGCGGCTAAAACCATTTAACGCTAAGGTAGACTCTGACTGCTCTGCGTTATTTTGCCAAATCACAGTATTGTTGTGTGTTATTTTTAAATCATCGGCTACAAATCCATAATACTGTGTGTTTGCATCGGTAATATACTCAATACTTAGTGTAATGGTCTGTCCTGCATATTGTGTTAAATCAAATTCATGCATTAAAAACCCATTAGGTTGCTGCGCATCAGCATGTAAAAACGAATCACCACTTATATACGGGCCTATATCGCCATAATAAGGATTTGTCTCGATTGTATAATTACCAGCTAAAGGGGTTTGATTTACCTTTACTTGTACAAGGTCATAATCACGCTCAATACTGTAGTAAGCTAAAAAGCTAAAAGTCAGTGGTGTAGCCGCCTCAGGTAAGGTCACAGTTTGTGTGAGCGTGTGTTTAAGGTTATTACCTGTACCAGAGTAAAATTGAAAATCACCTTCTACCGGGGGTTTAAACTTTTCTAGCTGCTGCGCAAGTGACACTTTAATTTGGCTTTGCTGCTGAGAAAGTGAGCTCGTATAAACAAGCGATTGCTGAGGCTGGCTGTTCACTTCCTCCATGGTTAGGTTAAGCTGGTTAACCCAATTGCCTTGGTATCTGTTTTGTAAATACTCAAGCGCCTGCGCACTAAACATAACGGGCTGTGACCCCCTAGGTCCGCCAACCCAGCTACCCGTAGACATTATTGACCAAGACGATACAGGCTCACCCACCGTATTTGATTGTAAGTCGTATTCATCTGCTAACCCTAAGTCGTGACCAAATTCATGCGCAACGACACCTATACTGGCATCTATTGGGTTTATCGTATAACCCGATAACTTAACGTTACTACCAGAAATACTAACAGGTTCACTGTTTTCATCAAATACGTAGTAGCGGTGAGACCAAATTGCATCAACGCCTAAATAACCTCCGCCGGATTCTTCACCAATACTGGAATGAAAAACCATAACATGGTCGATAATTCCATTCGGCTCGTTGATTATGCCATCGCCGTCAATATCATCTAAATCTGTTAGATCATATTGCGTTAAATCAATATCAAATTGTGCAGTGGCTTTTTCTACCGCTTCTTTTATCAGTGCGGGGGCATTTATATCGCGTGTGCTACCTACTCGCTCTCCATAAGTTTTTGCATTGCTATCTGCCCTAACCCATCCATATACTTGCCCGCTAAACGTTAAGCTAGCACCTGATGCGTCGTAATAATAATCGTATACGCTGCTGAGCATTTCGTTATTGGGCCCCGCAAAACCACCTTTATTAAAAAGTAATTGTTGGTAATGCTCCTTTGTATAGTTTTCGTAGTACATGTCGGTATCAGCATCAACTAGCTGGTTGTCATCGTGCTTTAAATCAGGAAAATCTATTAAAATAGCCAGCACTTTAACTTCATTTAGCCCGTTGTTAGGGCTAGCCGCACTTGCATAATGCAGCTGCTTATTGGCTTGCTTAGCGGTTAAGCGGGCTTTCATAGCCGAAACAGGTTTTAACTGCGAAGGGTTAAGCCGTTCAGTATTCGCTAAGTAGCTTTCAACCGTTGGCTTATTAGTGGCTTGATGGGTATCAGCGCGTTTGTTTAACCAATACTCTATTCTTTGTTTGTTAATAATACCTGGGTCATGCGCACTGGTATTTGCTGCGTTAAGATTTAGGCTGCAAAGGAATAAACCAAGCCCTATTATTTTTTTCACTGTATCTTCCCCAGATAAATTATTGCTCTATCATACCTAATATATGTATTAAGCACAGTGCTCAAATCATCTATTCACTCACTATGCTTACTCAGGAGAATTAGCATAATTTCTTCATATTTTTTATGTAACTACAAATACCGTGCAATTTTTTAGTATTAAAATAAATTAATTTGAAATTTTAATCCAAAAAAACCTTTTCAAGGTTGACACGAGCACGTAAAACCCTTAAAAATAACCCCATATAGAATTTTTAATCTAAAGCAGCATTTTGCTTTTTATAAAGTGACAATTATGAAAAAACAACTTCACCTTTTAATCGTACTCGTAGTGGTCTTAGTGATAAGCCCAGCGGGGATGTATTAAAAAGTGAAATTGCTTTTTAAAAACCCTCGCATTACGCGGGGGTTTTTTTATGCATAAACAGCGCACAGAGGAATGAGGATGAGCAAACAAGAATATAATGGTTCTGAATTAGTTGTTCAGGCATTAAAAGAGTTAAAGGTTAAGTATATCTTTGGCTACCCAGGTGGATCGGTTTTAGATTTATATGATGCACTTTTTCAACAAGAAGATATTGAACATATTTTAGTGCGTCACGAACAAGCCGCAACCCATATGGCTGATGGTTATGCCCGAGCTACTGGCGAAGTGGGTGTTGTACTTGCTACCTCTGGCCCTGGCGCAACTAACTGTATTACAGGTATTGCCACCGCTTATATGGACTCAATCCCGATGGTTGTTTTATCGGGGCAAGTGCCTACAGGCTTAATTGGTGACGATGCATTCCAAGAAACCGACATTGTTGGCTGTTCTCGCCCCGTTGTAAAACATAGTTTTAACTGCAGAAGTGCTGAAGAAATTCCGGCTATTTTGGCAAAAGCGTTTTACATTGCAAGTACTGGCCGCCCAGGACCCGTTGTTGTTGAGCTACCAAAAGATATGCTTAACCCTGCTATTAAGTTTGAGTACAACTTTCCTAAAACCACAGAGCTTAGAACCTACAGCCCAAATACAAAGGGCCACTCTAAGCAAATTCGTAAAGCAGTTACCGCAATTTTAGAAGCTAAAAAACTGGTAATTTACTCAGGCGGCGGCATTATTTTATCTAACACCTCTGAGCAATTAACCCGCTTAGTTGAATCGCTAAATGCACCTATCACTAATACATTAATGGGCTTAGGCGGTATTTCAGGTATTCACCCAAATTACGTGGGTATGCTGGGCATGCACGGCACGCTTGAAGCCAATAAAGCAATGGCAAATGCCGATGTGATTTTAGCACTGGGCGCGCGTTTTGATGATCGTGTAACCAATAACGTGCAAAAGTTTTGCCCCAATGCAACCATCGTTCACGTAGATGTAGATCCGACCTCTATTTCTAAAACCATTAAAGCCCATATTCCAGTTGTGGGCTGTTTAGCCACTGTAATGGAGCAACTACAAGCAGGCATAGATAAAAGTAGCATTCAAATTGATCGCAGTGCCCAAGAAGATTGGTGGCGACAAATTATTAGCTGGCGTGAGCAAAAGTGCCTAAGCTACAACACAGATGGCGATAAAATTAAACCACAAGCAGTTATAGAAGCAGTGTATAAAGCCACTAATGGTGACGCCTATGTAAGCTCTGATGTCGGTCAGCACCAAATGTTTGCAGCACAATATTATCCATTTAAAAACCCTCGCCAATGGATCAATTCAGGGGGCTTAGGCACCATGGGCTTTGGCTTACCAGCAGCTATGGGGGTTAAGCTTGCTTTTCCTGATAAAGAGTCAGTATGTGTAACCGGCGATGGCTCAATTCAAATGAATATTCAAGAGCTATCGACATGTTTACAGTACAACTTGGCTGTAAAAGTAGTTTCGTTAAATAACCGCTCATTGGGCATGGTACGCCAATGGCAAGATATGATTTACGGTGGGCGTCATTCATCTTCATATATGGACTCATTACCTGACTTTGTAAAACTTGTTGAAAGCTATGGCCATGTAGGCATAAAAGTAGATACGTTAGATGAGCTACAACCTGCTATAGATCAAGCTATGAGCATTAATGACCGTTTAGTATTTTTAGATATTAACGTTGATGAAAAAGAACATGTATACCCAATGCAAATCAAACTAGGTGGCATTGATGAGATGTGGTTACGTAAAGGAGTAAAAGCATAATGCGTCGTATATTATCTATTTTATTAGAAAACGAACCAGGAGCCTTATCACGCATTGTTGGGCTTTTTTCACAGCGTGCCTACAATATAGATAGCTTAACAGTGGGCACCACGGATGATGAGTCACTGTCGCGTATCACCATTACTACTATGGGTGATGATAGAATCGTTGAGCAAATTACAAAACAAGTTAACAAACTAGTAGATGTACTTAAAATTATTGATTTGACCGAAATGAGTCACATCGAACGTGAATTATTACTTGTTAAAGTATTTGCCCAAGACGAAACCACACGTGCAGCTGTTACACGTGTTGTTGATGTATTCCAAGGTGCTATTTTAGATATGGGCCGCCAAAGTTACAGCTTACAACTGGTGAGCAGCACAGACAAAATTGAGTCATTTTTAGACACCCTACGCCATGAAACCGACATTATTGAAGTGGTGCGCTCTGGTGCTGTAGGGATCGGCCGTGGTGACAAAGCATTAAAAGCGTAATTAATTAAAGTTTAAGCGTTTTTATTAAATCCCTGCTAAGCAATTAGCGGGGATTTTTTATGTTAAGCCTTGCCTTACAACGCTCTGCATTAATCCCTAATTAGGCATGTGGGAATAAGCTTAACTTAGGTAAGCTCGCTACTTTAATACAGGCAAAAAAAAAGAGCTAAATAGCTCTTTTTTAAAAAATTCTGTAAAGCGCCAATTAAGGGTTTACTTGGTCTTTAAGACCTTTACCTGCTTTAAAGCTTGGGATAGTTGCCGCTGCGATTTGGATCTCAGCACCCGTTTGTGGGTTACGGCCAGTACGTGCTGCACGTTCTTTAACTGAGAAAGTACCAAAACCTACTAATGCAACTGAATTACCTTCTTTTAAAGAAGAAGTTACAGCGCCAGTAAACGCGTCAAGTGCACGTGTAGCAGCAGCTTTAGAGATTTCTGCATCAGTAGCGATTTTTTCAACTAATTGAGCTTTATTCATTGTTAGATTCCTATTCGTTATTATTTTGCCTTCGCAAAACCTATCTTTATGCATTTTTAAGGAGTTAGCAACAGCAAATTGCATTTTTTGCTTAAATACTTCGAAAATGCGTAAAATTTTAATAATTCTCGGTAAAATACAGTGTGTTGGGTTAACTAAAACTTAATTTAAGTACACAAAAGGCACACTTTAAATAACACACTGCTCTATATTTTTTCGATAACTAAGGTCACTTCCCCAACCTCGACACCAAACTTAACAATAGACGTTCGGTTTATCAAGCGTGATTGTGTAACCAGGTACATCCAATCATCAAAATTTACCTCAAGCGTACTGCCGTCATAGGGTAAAGCCACATTGTAGTTCCAATGAAACACACTGCCAGCACTGTTACCGGTTGCAATACCAAGCACGTCATCAGCACGACCCACTAAGCTATTATCGTCATTAAGAGTGACATACCAAATACGCTTTTGTGTTTCACCATCGTCATACACAAAGTCTTCCTCTATAACGCCCTCGTTGCCTTCCCAGCGCGCATTCATAGTAACCACAAGCTTACGAGTGAGTTCGCCTTTATAATCTTGCACAACACCATATGCTTTTAAATCATCACTAAAAAACGCTTTAAAATCAAATTCTGGGGTGCTGCTATTGTAGTGCTCTACTTTTGGCGCGGAGCAGCTCACTAAAAATAGTGCAGCCATTAAAATACATAGCTGTTTAAATTTATTTATATTGCGCATGTTAATTTCCTAATAATTGTTTTCTAAGTGCTGGCTCTGAGGTGTTCGGGCTTAGCCAAATAGCTAAAAACTGATTGGCAAATTGTGAGTCTGTTATCTCACCTAATTTTTTATCATTATGATAAAAAATAGCCTCACCGCTTGGTGATGTTTGTAAGCTCAACGATTCGCCTTTTTTAATGTTAGGCCAAAGAACAAGCAATTTATCAGCATACTTAGCTGATAAATCACTTTTACCTAAATGCTGCCATTGCTCTTTAGTCGCTTTAACAATGTCTTTTGCTGCGAAGTCTCGCAAATAGGTGAGCGTAAATTTAACTGGGTGCACACCCTGTTTGTAAGTCCCTGAAGTGGTATATAATGTAGCGTCGTAAACATCCCAGAATAAATATTCCATACGCGCCTCGCCCACTTTTTTAAAATCCGCCTGCTCTTCGCTAAAGCTCAAAGGGGTAAACAAAGTTGCCATAATCATTGTGGCGGTTATTGCACATTTTTTTGCGGTATTAATCATACAAGCTCCTGTTATTGCTTGCTAATATTCAAAAACGCTTTAATTTTTTGGTTGATAAAAAGTATAAGTGTAAAGGCTGCAGCCCAAAGTGCGCCGTACAGAAGCCAAAATGCCCAAACAGGTGAATAAATACTAAGCACGCCAAATTGAGCGCCAGAATAATAACTAATAGGCGCAAAGGCTAAACACACTAAATAGGCTTGCCAACATTTTAGTTTAGTAATAAACGCCATTGACGTGTTTATGCAAAGCAATAATGCAGCCCATAGCAAGGCTAACCAAAGCGGGAAAGGTGATACTTTAAATTCCAAAAAGTTTAACTGTACAGCCGTGTATTCACATAACAGCGCAATAGGTAAAGCTTTGACTAAGAGCAGCGCGTCATGCTTATGTTGCTTCGATAAAACGAACATAAGCACAACAATAACAGAGGTGTATAATACAGATTGGGCTTCTAAAAACAGCGATAAAAACCACACCGTTTGAAAAAGCACAAAATTAATAATTAAGGGCAATTTCGTCATTTTGACTAGTGAAACGTGGTTTACGCGCCGTTAAATGAACGGTACTGGTTGCTCGCGTTCTAAAAGCGCCTTCGCAGTAAGCAAAGTAAAACAACCATAACCTGTAAAAACGCTCATCAAATTTGTTACTGTCTAGGGTGTCCCAGTTAGCAATGAAGCGAGTACGCCAATCGGCTAATGTTCTAGCATAATGCGCGCCTATGTCGCTAACAGTATGAATAACCATATCGGTGTTGTTTTTAATTTGCTCGCTCATCTCATTAAGTGAAGGCAAACAACCTCCAGGGAAGATATACTGCTGAATAAAATCTGAGTTTTTTAAATAATGTTGATAACGCTGATCGCCAATAGTAATTGCTTGAATAAGCATTGCACCGTCTTCTTTAAGTAGGTTGTTACACTGCTTAAAAAAGCTAGGTAGGTATTCATGCCCTACTGCTTCAATCATTTCTATTGATACTAGCTTGTCGTATTGACCTTCTAATAAACGATAATCGAGCTTAAGCAATGTTATGTTATTTTCAAGGCCTAACTGTTTAACCTTGTTTTCAACATAAGCATATTGTTCATCCGAAATCGTTGTTGTGGTCACATGGCAGTTATAGTGAGTTGCTGCGTAAATGGCAAACGCACCCCAGCCTGTGCCAATTTCTATAACTGTATCACCTTCGTTTATTTCTACTTGCTTACAAATTTGCTTTAACTTGTTTTGTTGAGCGTCCTCAAGGGTTGCCTCTTTTGTTGGATAAACAGCACAGGAATACAGCATTTCATCACTTAAAAATGACTCATATAAATCGTTTCCTAAATCGTAATGGGCAACAATGTTCTTTTTCGACCCAGATTCTGAGTTGCTGTTTTTAAGATGTTTAAATCGGTGGGCTAAGCCACTAAAAAAAGAGAATTTTTTTTCAAATGCATCAAGTTGCTTTTGGTTTATAGCAAAAATTTCGATAAGTTTGGTCAAGTTATCACACGACCATTGCCCAAGAATGTAAGACTCACCTGCCCCCACACTTCCAGACATAGCAAATGCTTTATACATGGCAGTGTCGTTAACGGTAATCGTGGTTTTTAAGTCTGAATGCTGGTGACCAAATACTGTTGAGCGACTGTTCTCAACTAACACTATTTGGCCTATTTCAATACTTGCAAAGGCTTTGGTAACTAACTTTTTATATAAGTTTGTAAACCATCCAGTTTGCTCTTGGCAGTTTATACTCGAGACTTTTTCCATCTTAAACCCTTTATAATTTTGTCACTACCCGCAACTAAGCTAGTTTAACTATACTAAGGTTTTCCTGAATGACCTAAAAAAGGAACCCTTTTTATAAACAGCTTAAGTGCTTGCACATAAATACCTTTGAAAATAGACAAAGTCATCGCAGGAAATTTTTTTAATAATTTATTAACTTCTTGCTTAGTTAACTGGCTTCGCTTTAATCGTAAAGACGCGTCAAATAACAACTCATCTCCACGTTTATTTTCTATATGAATTAATGTGTTATCAGCAGTATGTTGTACCTGCCAATGATAGTCCATATCTAAATTCATAAAGGGTGATACGGAGAAAGCTTTTTTAAAGTTCACTTTTTTTTGTAAGGGCACCAAATAATAATGGCGCTCATTCCAGGGCGTATTACTCACCTCGGCAACCATATATTCAAAGTTGTCGGCGCTATTACCGTAAAAGTAAAAATTTACAGGACTAAAATAAATGCCCATACACCTAAGTTGGCCAAGCATATATATATGTGAAAACGATTCTTTAACCCCTAATTTTTCTATTTGGCATTGTGCACGTTCAAAAATGCTGAGTGGCTCTGAGTTGGATTGTAAAGTTAAATAATCAGCTTGGTTAAACCGCAATGCTTTAAAACCAAATGTACCCAACATAGGATGAATGTTGTTAAGCAATAGAGGATTTTTTAAATCAATCCACATCATGTAGAGAGGGTATTTAAACTTATGACTTTTTTCAGAAAAGCGGCGATGCCTCACATCGCCTAAGTAAACAGCGCTATTCAAATTCAACACCTAACTGCCTAGCGACATCAACCCCACTGCGTACGCCATCTTCATGAAAACCGTTATACCAATAAGCACCACAAAAATAGCTATTGTTTTGGCCATCAACAGTGTGTTTAAGTTTTTGTGCGGCAATGGAAGATTCGTTAAACACAGGGTGATGATAAGTAAACTCACGTAATATATCCGCTTTGTTAATCCCTTCTAAGTGGTTAAGGGTTACACAAAATTGCGTATCAGAGTCTATACCCTGCAGTATATTCATCTGGTAGGTTACAACGGCTGCTTTATCTGTGTTTTCATTAAGTAAATAGTTCCAGCTTGCCCAAGCGGCTTTTCTATCGGGTAACAAACTGGTGTCTGTATGCAAAACTACCGAATTTTCTGTGTATGGAATTGCACCTAATACAGATTGCTCTTGCTCAGTAGCATCGCCAAGTAACGCTAGTGCCTGATCAGAGTGACACGCAAATACCACTTTATCAAATTCAGCTTGTTCGCCATTTTCAAGGGTAATAATTACTTTATCATCTACACGAGTAACTGTTTCAATATCGGTATTTAGTTTTATTTGATCTGCAAACCCTTTGATAAGTGGCTTAATATATTGTTTGGAACCACCAGGAATTACATACCACTGCGGCCTATTTGTAATATCTAATAAACCATGGTTGTAAAAAAAGTTTACAAAAAACTCTACGCCAACATTTTGCATCTCTTTAATGCTGGTTGACCAGATAGCGGCACCCATAGGCAAAATGTAATGGTATTTAAAAAAGTCATTAAAGCCGTGTGTATCCAATAACTGACCTAGCGTTTGATTTTTAGGGTAGTTTTGCTCGCTGTGCATTGTTTTACATAATTTATTAAACTTAACTATATCGCTTAACAAGCGCCAAAACTTGGGCCTAAATATATTCCTTTTTTGGGCAAATAAACTGCCAAAAGTGTGACCGTTGTACTCAAAACCGCTTGCTTGGTTATGAACACTAAAGCTCATTTGTGTTTCTTGTCTATCTACGCCAATGCGCGCAAGTAGTTTTTCAAAGTACGGGTAAGTACGGTCATTAAATACTATAAAGCCTGTGTCTATCGCGCGTTTAACTCCAGCATCAGATATTTCTACTGTTGCGGTATGACCACCAATATAATCATTTTTTTCAAATACGGTAATATCGTAATGTTTATGCAGTAAATGAGCACAGGTTAAACCCGATACGCCAGAACCTATTATTGCTATTTTTTTCAACGGGCTAGTCCTTTTGCTAAACGTAACCAAAGTGGTAACGGTAAGATTCGTAATGCTTTTAAAATAAGTGTAAACCGATAAGGAAAGTGAACTTCTTTACGGCGTTTATTAATTCCCTTAATCATGTAATCGGCAGCCACAGTTGCGGTAACGGCCATAGGCATTGGGAAATCGTTTTTATCGGTCAGAGGGGTTTTTACAAAGCCTGGGTGCACTAAAGTAACATCAACATCGTTTAAGTCGATTGCTAAACTTTTCGCTAAATAGCTTACCCCGGCTTTTGATGCGCCATAAGCCTCTGAGCGTGGCAGAGGTAAATATGTAACACTTGAACTAACAAGTACAAGTTGTCCGCCTGTGCTAATTTTTGGCAAGAGAGCCTCAAGGCAATAACCCATTGCTAGCAAGTTAACCGAAATAACGCGCTCAAACAGGGCGCTGTCAAAGTTACGGGCATCATCAACGTATTCACAGTTACCGGCATTAAGAATAACCTTATCAAAAGCAGTAAACCCAAGGGTTGCTTGCTTTATGTCTTTAAGGTCTGTGGCATCAAACTGACACGCTTTAATATTGGTGTGTTTTTCAAGCTCAGCTAGCTTTTCAAGATTTCTACCGCAAGCGATTACCGTGTTGCCTTGCTTTGCGTACTTTATTGCAAGCTGCTCGCCAATACCTGAGGTTGCACCTGTAATTAAAATATTCATCGCTACCCTGCTCGTTTGTCTATGTAATTTATAATGCCACCCAAAATGGGAATATGCTTGTATAGCATTTCACCTACATTAAAATAGTCGCGGTGGTTAATAATTTTACCTTCTTTAAAAACCAGCTTACTGTGCCCTTCTACCGATATAGTTTTGCCAGAAGCCAGCTTTGGGTGGGCATAATGCATAGTCCAATACAAAAATGCTTTATCATCACGCTCGTAGGTGTCGCTAATATCAAACTGACAATGCTTAACATTACTATATAGATTAGAAAAATATCGGGTAAGCTCGCTTAGCCCGTGTATTTCGTGCATTGGGTCTTTAAATTTAATTTGCTCGCTGTAAATATCATTAAGCAAATGCAGGTTTGATTTATCGAGTTGTTGATATATTTCTACAAATTTTTCTAGCGGTAATGCTGTTTCCATATCACCCCTTAAATGCAGCTATTGCACGCTCGCGAGCTGCTTTATGATCTACGATTGCCGGCCAGTAACATTGCTTATCCGCCCCTATTGACGCTAAATAGGCATGAGGAAAATGAATATGTTTATCTGGCACTTTTTCAAGCTCTGGCAAATATTTACGTATGAATTTACCATTAGGATCAAAGCGCTCACTTTGAGTAATAGGATTAAACACGCGAAAATAAGGTTGCGCGTCACAGCCTGTGCTTGCAGCCCACTGCCAGCCGCCATTGTTAGAGGCTAAATCACCATCAATAAGATGCTGCATAAAAAACGATTCGCCCTCTCGCCAGTCAATTAATAAATGTTTGGTTAAGAAGCTAGCAACCACCATTCTTAATCTATTATGCATCCACCCAGTTTGAAATAACTGCCTCATTGCAGCATCAACGAGTGGGTAACCTGTTTTTCCCTCGCACCAGGCTTTAAAGTCAGCCTCGTTTTTACGCCATGTTACGCTATTGTATTTTTCATTAAAGTTATCACCACGAGAAAGCTTAGGAAATTGCGCAATTAAATGACGATAAAATTCGCGCCAAATTAGCTCGTTTATCCAAGTAAAAGTTTTACTTTTAGAGGTAGTTAAAATATCTGGGTAGCGGTTTTGAATATTAACGAGTAACTGCTTTGGGCTTATAATACCCAGCGCTAAATACGGACTTAAACCCGAAGTGCCCTTGATACTAGGTATATCACGCTGATCGTCGTAACTACTTAATTTGTCGCAAATAAAATTATCAACAATGGTAGCTAAGCTGTCATCATCAACAGGCCATTTTTCTGAGCTACCATCGCCTTTTAATACCGGTGAATTGTTTTTACCTTCTGCCAGCTTTTTTAAAGGCCACGGTAGTAAACTAAAGTGAGTATCTTGATACTGTTTAAGCCACTGTTTTTTAAACGGCGTAAACACCTTATACATTTCGTTACTTTGGTTTTTAACAGTGCCTACAGGTGCTATTACATCGCCTTCATAAAGCGTAAACGTGATATTTTTTTCATCACATTTTGTGAGTATTTGCGCATCGCGATTGACTTCATTTAACTCGTACTCTTTATTGGCAATTACATGTTCTACCTGATGTTTATCGCAAAATGATAAAAGCGCACTTTCACAATCAGCAAAGTAAGGTGCATCAATAATGTGAAACTCTATTGCGTACTGCGCAAGCTGCTCACTTATGTAATTAAGACGTCTTTTTAGTAAGTCAATTTGAATGGGAGCGGCATTGTGTTGTTGCCATTGTTTTTCGCAGATAAAAAAAATGGCCTGTTTAGCGCCATTATTTAGCGCTTCAATAAGCGCTTCGTTAGAAAAAAGGCGCAGATCGCGCCTAAACCAAAAAAGTGTATTCATTATATGCCGTAACGTAATTTTAGTTCATTAGGGTAAGGATTAAAAAACACCTGCTTTTCTAGGTACTCATTAGGGTGTACTTTAAGGTGGTGCTTTAGCAAAGTAAGTGGCACATATAAAGGAACTAAACCTTGACGGTATTCATCGATTGCGTCACGCAATTCTTGCTTTTCAATCTTAGATAAATCTTTTTTAAAGTAACCTTGCAAGTGCATTAACGTATTACAGTTATTCCTACGCGATGCAGGCTTTTTAAGGCCATTCATTAACCCCAGAATGTACTCATCTGCTAAAGCGTTAATATCGTCACCTTTGTAAGTACCAAGTAAGTTACCTAAGTCGCGGTAGGCTTGATAATTATGAGCCATCAATAAGTACTTATATTGAGAATGAAATTGAGTAAGCTTATGTACTGTAAGCGGTTCAGAAGCTAATAGCTGCCACTGTTTGTAAGCGTACACCCGCATTACAAAGTTTTCGCGTAAGTGCATGTCATTTAAGCGACCGTTTTCTTCGCAAGGTAATAATGGATTGTGCTTCATTATTTGCTCAGCAAAAAAACCAACGCCTTCAGATGTGTTGCCGGTGCCCGCTTCGTTATAAATTTTAATTCTTTCCATACCGCAGCTTGGGCTTTTCGCACAAAAAACAAAACCACTTAGGTTTTTAGCTTGCTCTGTAGCTACTTTTTTACCGTATTCAGTTAGCTTAGGCCCAACATCGCCAGTGCCATCTGGGCGACATACTTTTATTGTATCACCCACACGGACTTGGCGAATAGTTGGCCTAGGAATTGGTAAACCAACAGCTACTTCTGGGCAAAAACGCGTGTACTCTACATGTTTTCCAAGTTCATCCATACAAAAGTTAGACTTTTTATGGCCTGTATCAAAACGTACTTTCTCGCCTGCTAAGCAGGCGCTAATACCTATTTTTATTGTGTCTGTTTGCATAAATTCTCTTAATAAATCAAGTTACCTATAGGATTAAGTAACTTACTGAGCCCTTTATTAAAATGTAGCGCACTACTGACTACTGTAAAGCATAAACAGCCATCTTTTGTAAGTGGAGTATGCTGATGAGAGCCATCTTGCCAAATAAAGTCACCTGGCACGTAACTTCCCTCTTCATCACTAAACTCACCATCAAGTAACAGGGTTACCTCAAAGCCTTTATGAGTATGCTCTGGGATCTCTCCTCCTGCACCAATATGTAAAAGGCTTGATCGCAGCGGGCCATCATCAATAGCAACACGCGAGCGAGCAAGCTTACCCACCTGGGTAAAACGCCCATGAGAAATGCGTGTCAAAGCGCGAGGTAATTCATAGTTGTGCTCATTGACTTGTACAGTTACTGGTTCAACTTCGTAAACTTCATCAATGCTAGCATCAGCAGTGATTAAATCTAACAGGTCGATGTCAAAATCTGATGTTTGTAAATCATTGCTCAGATTTAATTCATTAGACACATCAAGCGCCTCACTAAATACATCATTTGCATTGGCGGCTTCGAGCTTTGCTACTTTTGCTTGGCAAACTGGACACATATCAACGTGAATAGAAACCGCAACACTTAACGATGCAGGTAACTGCGCTGAACAATATTGTGCTAGTAAAGATTCACTAGGGTGATGTTTAATCATGCTGATCTCCCATTTCATTACGTAATTTTTGCAAGGCTAAACGCAATCGTGATTTTACCGTGCCTACAGGAATATTAAGTTGTTGAGCAAGTTGCTCTTGCGACATATCTTGAAAGTAAACGCCTCTGACTACCTCTCGCTGTGCAGCTGGCAATTTATCTAGGTAACGTTTAATTTGCTGGTCTTCCAAATGGTCGCTAAATTCAAGTGTTGTATCTTGAGATTCGTTAATAAGTGGCCAAATATCTTCGCTTATGTTTTCTTCTTTATTACTTTTCATTTTACGAAGCATGTCGAATGAAGCGTTACGCATCACGGTATATACCCATGTCGTTGCAGCCCCTTTATCGCTATGATACAAATGTGCTTTACGCCAAACTGAGGTTAATGTTTCTTGTACAAGCTCCATTGCTTGTGCCTCTGAACCAAACTGCTTTATTCCAAAGCGTTTAATTTTTGGCGAAAAATATTCAAATAAGTAAGCAAACGCTCTTTTGTCTCGCGAAGTAGCTACATCAAGCAAAGCTTGCATAAGCTCTGCACTTGGCGTTTCTGGCATGGCAGTATATTTACCTGTATTAGGTTCACAACGTTGTGAAGGTTGTTGACTTACCATAATAATTAATCCCGTGTATGCTTTTGTACACATCTATACGCTAAGCAATTTAAAGCAGATCACATTATTTTAGGCAAATTCATTGTTAATCACAGTATGGAGGAAGTTTAGTAAGTTAGCAAAGTTACTTTCGAACGCAAGTTGCTGTTTTTTATCAATAGATATAGGTAATAATTCAAGCCAGCGCGCGGCAACCCAAGCTAAATTGTCAAATTTAGTTTGCCTGTATAGGCTCGAAAGCTCTTGATTGCTTAAAAATATGTCCTGCAAAGAATCAGACAAACGTTGATTATCGGCCGAAATATCACTGTGGGAGTCATTGTACCAATACGGCGTATTGCAATCGCTTAATAAGCCATGGCGCAATTCACTTTCATCTTGATATACGTCATTTATTTGCACGGTTTTAGCAGCGTACACATCAATGAGTAGCATATTGCTAAGGTCTTGGTCAAAGTCGATAATATCGACTAAGCAGCCCTGAGCGCTAATATTAAATGGCGTATCGTGCTGGTAAGTGCACAAAACAAAACCTTCGTTATTTTGTAGTGCGGTTTTTACCATGTTTAAATACCGAGGCTCAAATATACGTAAACGCGTATAGCCTTCAGGTAGCACAAATATTGGTAATGGGAAAATCGCACGTTTCATAAAGTCTACTTCTTTAAATTACACTGCCATTATTTACGTGCGCTTTTACTAAGTCGATCAGCTTACCTAAATCGAATTATTTTCCCATTATTTAAAAGTTAATCCAACTGCCCATACTTTTTATAACTTGAACCATATAGTAAACACTCATCATGCTTACAACAGGCGCCAACATAAGTGCAAATAACCCTAATTCGTTGCTCATCGTCTTATCCTTTTACACTTATTTAGCTTTAACTTGTGTAGTTACCGCCATTGTAGACTGCGTGGTAACGTCAGCTTGTTCTTGCGCTTGATTAACTAATTGCTCAAGAACTGCTTGGGCATCAAAACTAAGGTTCTGCGAAATTGATTGCTCGAGTTCTGCCGTTGCTTGGTTAATATAGCTTGTTACGTTTTGCGTTATAATATCAGTTACATCTAAGTCCACTTCACTCGCCTGTACCTGCGAAGAACCTAATACTAATAAACTTGCCATAGCGATTTTAATTGAAAGTTTCATAATGGTATTCCTTGTTGTGTATATTGTTTAGACGCAATAACATAATCAAGGGTTGTGCCAACAGAAAAATAAAAATTAAATCATTGATATATAAAGACTATATTAAAAACCATACAGCAATGCAGCATTCAGGCTTAGTTAATTTAACTAACCTTTTTAATTTTTTGACTAATTATTAGTAAATAAATAAAGTTTAACTCTTTACAACTAAAAGTAACTCCCTGCGTTACTCTTTTGCGTGTTTAGCTAATTTCATTTTTTTACCTAACCGATAGGCATCAGCCATACTTAATAACCAAATAACCACCATTAAAGGAAGGTATTTATATTCCCCAAGTTGGGCACATTCACCTGATGGATTACGAGCAGCTTGTAAAATGCCAGAAGCCGTCATTGGGATTTTACCTGCTAAAATTTCATTTGCACTACATTGCGCTACAGCCAAAATATCACCTAATGTCATAAACAAAAGTAGCGTAAATACACCTGCAAAAATGCAGCCTATTAAATGCTTTTTAAGCGAAAAATGCCCTGCCCCAGGATACACAATGGCAGTAAGTAAAACGGCTTTGAGCTCTTTTTTCATGATAAACGTGCCTTAATTGATTGTGACTATACGACCACACTATAACCGATTAATTCCTTTTAAAATCAATAAAAGTAACCAGACTAATTTACATTAACAGTGATGGCATTGAAACATTGAGCGTACACCTGTACACTCAAGTTCAATTGATTAGTGGTAGGACTAGTATGACTATAGATGCACCCTATTCTCGCAAAGAAGAAAAACTCAACGTACTAAGCCATGCACTGGGTATATTTTTTGCTGTGTTTGTAATGTGGGATTTATTTAAACAAGCCACCAGCGTAAAAGCTTATATTAGCACCGCTGTATATGGGGCTAGTTTATTTGTATTGTTTTTATCATCCACACTTTATCACGCCAGTGTGCAGCCAAAAATACGCGCTTTTTATAAAAAGTGTGATCACTGCGCTATTTACGTATTAATAGCCGGTACTTACACCCCATTTTTGTTACTATCCCTTAATGGCGCTTGGTCTTGGGGTACGCTTAGCTTTATATGGGCTGTAGCAATTAGCGGCGTTGCTTATAAAGTGCTGGTTAAAAATGGTAATAAAAAAATATCGCTGGCTACCTACTTACTTATGGGCTGGTTTGCACTCGCGATTGTATACCCGCTTTATTTAAATATTGATGTAAAAGCACTTTACTGGTTACTGGCCGGTGGCATTTTTTATAGCTTAGGTACATTATTTTATAGCGCTAAAAGCACTCAATTTAGCCATGCTATTTGGCATTTGTTTGTGATTGCTGGGTGCGTTTGCCACTACATTTCAATTACTAATTACGTGTATTAATACATGTAATTAGTCATTTTATACCATGCACATAAACCGCATTAATTTGGCTACCCTTTTACGTAAATGCTCGTTTTAGCTTAGGCGATATCACCTAAGCTTTAATTAAAAACGCTGTTTTTTACGGCGTTGTCTATAAGCCTATCATTGTCCTTACTCGCCTAATTTACTAGCTCGATAAACAGCTTGTAACATTTTCGGTACTATTATCCATTTTTTACCCATTTTACCCATTTTACCCACTTACACTTTTCCTAGTTTAAAAATAAATACATTAAAATAAGTGACATAGCTTAATATTTTGAATGTAACGCTATGGCATATCTATTGCTCCTTCAATATAAATGGTCAATGAAACTTTGGCCAAGCAAATACATAAAGGAGATACAAAGTGGGCGCAATACAAGCTGACTCTACAATTAAGGCAAGTGCTACATTAGTAAGTCGCTACTTATACTCAATATTTTACAACCACACTCACTTTTACGTCGATTCCCGCCAAGCAAAGAGATAGGTAACACGCATTGCTGCGTTATATCCCATTAGGCTCTTTGTGATTACATGCAGTTAATCCAACTTAAACTTTACGTTAAAGGAGACGTTGATATGCCAACTAACCAATTTACGATGCAAGACCCTAGAAGCCAATACCAAATGGGACGGACCGAAAAAGACAGTGATCAACCAGACCCAGGCCTAGATGGAATTTTAAAACCTAAAGCAGATCACGGCGAAGATACCTATGTAGGTAGCGATAGATTAAAGGGTCGTAAAGCGTTGATCACTGGGGGCGACTCAGGCATTGGAAGAGCGGTTGCCATTGCATTTGCCAGAGAAGGTGCCGATGTGGTTATTAATTACTTAGCCAGCGAAGAAGCCGATGCGAAAGAAACACTCGATATCTTAAAAGCCAGCGGTAGCAAAGCATGGGGAATTGCAGGCGATATCTCTGATGAGAGTTTTTGTAACGACCTTGTGGCTCAAAGCATTGAAAACTTAGGCTCAATCGATATATTAGTGAATAATGCAGGTAAACAACAGTTTGTTGCAGAGCTAGACGATTTATCTACCGAGCAATTTTGCCAAACATATGCAACAAATGTATTTGCTATGTTTTGGATAACAAAAGCGGCGGTAAAACATATGCCACCTGGCGCAAGTATTATTAATACAACCTCTATCCAATGTTATCAACCCTCTGCTGGGCTTCTTGATTACGCATCGACTAAGGGCGCAATTACAAGCTTTACTAAAAGTTTAGCAAAAATGGTGATTGATAAAGGCATTAGGGTTAATGGGGTTGCTCCTGGGCCAATTTGGACCCCACTTCAACAAAGTGGCGGCCAACCGGCTAAAAAACTACCTGAATTTGGTGATAACGTGCCACTTGGCAGACCAGGTCAGCCTGCTGAGCTAGCACCCACCTATGTATACTTAGCGTCGCAAGAGTCAAGTTACATTACCGCTGAAATAATGGGTGTGACAGGTGGGCAGCATCTACCTTAATCATGCAGGCTCTCTCATATTAGTTAATATCAGCTTATTGATTTTATAAAATAATAGCGGCGTATATAAGCCGCTATTATTACCTAGCCTTTTTTAATCATACCTAAATAAGCCCCACTAAGTATTGGTGTGGCTTTGGTTAACAATGCCTTAGACAGCACCTTAGCTTAGTACTAAAAACCGGTGCTCATACAGCACTATTTAGCTCAGTGTGATCAAGAGCGCGCCAAGTTAGACACGTATAAATTAACTGCTTAAATAAGTTAAACAGATTAAGTGTTATCTTTTTTAGCACGTATTCCGCGAATGAACTCTTCTAAATAAGGCGTAAATTCAAGCGCAAGTGCTATAAATAGCACCGTTGCCAAGTAAGTTATTGGCAAAGGAGAGGCTTTTAATTGCAGCGTAAAGTCAGGAGGAAAGCCACCTGGAGTAAATAAAGCGGTAAATTGTTCCCAATGGCGCGCAACAATTAATACCAAAGCTAACAGGGGTATCATTTCTAAAAAACTGTGTATATGTTGCTCTATCGGACCTACCCTTCGCTTACTTACCGCATAAGTTACATCCCACATTGCTGTAAGCTCATGTAGAAAAAACAGCACAATACAAATGGCAATAATCAAACTATTAACTTCAAAAATTAGAACGAGGATTAACGGTATGCCCACTTCGGCAAACATTAATAAATGAATAAATGACTCTTTAGCACCGCTGGTTGTAGAGATATTATTACGTCGATGACAAAACCAATCAGCAATGCCAGCAGCAACCCAAACAGGGATCACAAAGTACATTAAAATCAATAAAGTTGGGTCAGTCATAGTTTGTTAGTCCTTAATATTTGGTTTTAAAAACCCTCATGCTTAAAACTATATATCTACACTTCATCAGCTTCTTCATTCATCATTCGCGATGTGAAAAACCGTACTTTTCAAATAGTTTATCATTCACTTTTAAGATGGCTTGAGGATTACTTACGTTTTTACGCTTTTACCTTTATGTAAATGAGATACCACTTAAAACGCGCCCATGAGCCGACATTTGGTCTGCTCAATATCTATTTACAGCAAATAAGTAGTTCAAGTGTTATGCCAAATTTCGATGCTAAATTGATTAAATGCCATCTTAGGTATAGGTAGGTTATGAGATGTTTTTTACTTTGCCGTGTATATTTTTGTTGTGGAAAAAGTAGAAAATATATCGCTTATCATTGTAAGTTTTTCATTCACAAAGCTAGTTAAGAAGGTTGTGTTGAAGGGAAAACTACAAGCTGACAAACCCTATTTGTTGTAGATTTACGATAGCTAAAACAAAAAAGTAAGCCGCACACTTGTAATAAAGCAGCCTTTAAAAGCTTCTTTTACGATAGTACGTTTACTACTGCCATCTACACTCGCGCATATTTACTTTGTCGTTTTTAAAGCTAACCCCTTCTAATAATAGCTTTTGGCGCTGCTCTTGGTATTTATCACTGCCTGCCGGGAATGATATTTTTCCTTGGCTGTTTACTACTCTGTGCCACGGTATAACAGAGTCATCAGGCATTTGCTTTAAAAGCCGCCCTACTAGGCGTGAATTTTGCGGATAACCGGCAAGCGCGGCTACTTGCCCATAACTTGCTACAAAACCTGCAGGTATATTTGCAATAATGGTATAGATGAGGGTTTCTTTATCGATATCAGCGCTCATTCACGTACGCCTCACTGAGTACTTTAAATTGCTCCCAAATGGAACGGGCAACGGGCCCATGATGTATGGCATCACGCCTAAATGCACGCACTTCTATACCAAACTGATCTTCTCTGTCGTTTATATGTATTTGCTGCAACAGCCCGGCTTCTATTTCAGGGGCGCAATAGTCTATATTCATCATTGCCCAGCCAGCACCCGCAAGCAAAAACGACTTTAAATTGGTTACATCATCAATCTTCATTAAGGCAGACCCTTTTGAGTAAGAAAGCTTGTCGCTGTCTATGCTTAAGTCGCTTTCAAACATGGCCAAACACGGGTAATTTTGTAGCTCGTTAAAGGTCATGTGCTTAGGGTATTTATTAGTAGATGCAATAATACCAATATTTAGTTTACCAATAGGCAAACTTTCTAAATGCCCTGTTGCATGAAACAAATCAAACCATGGGCCTATGCCTAGCTCAACTTGCCCACTATTTACCTGCTCTAAAGAAACAAAGCGTTTGCCACTGGTTAAATTAAACTCTGTACGCTTAAATAATCTAAAAGTATTACTTATGATCTCGTTATAACTGTCTTTATGACATATTTGTTCGTAGCAAATGCGATATTGTGGCTCGTTACCGAGTGCAAGCTCTTTAGCAAGCTGTGCCAGCTCATCATTTGCATGCAATAGTTGTTGTGCTTCGCGGTGAAAAACACGCCCTTTTTCAGTTAGCTGTAATCGGTACTTGGTTCTATCAAGTAATTCAAAGCCAATTTTTGCCTCTAAGTTTTTAATTGCTAAGGTAAGTGCAGGCTGAGTTTTATGTAATTTAAGCGCCGCGCCACTTAAACTTGCACTTTGTACAATGGCATCTAAAATTTGTAATTGATTCAGCTTCATACTGCGCTCAACATGATCATAAATAAAACTTATTATGTTTCTAAAATTTAATGAATTTTATTTTATATGGTTGCGGCGTATCCTGCACTTAATTATTTTGCCCATCATTGCCACGGAGAAGACATGAAACTCTTTCGTCTATGTATACTTACTACGACTTTACTTACTTTAATGGCCTGTTCAGAGCCAGAGCAGCAAGTAAAAGAAGAGCCCATTAGGCCTGTAAAGTTATTCAATATAGGACATGATTCGCAAACAAATGTGCGCAGTTTTCCTGCTGAAGTGGTTGCTAACCAAGGCTCATACTTAGCATTTAGAGTAAATGGTGAATTGGTAGAGTTTCCGGTTTTAGCAGGTGAAGAAGTTGAGAAAGGCCAGCTTTTGGCAAAACTCGACCCAGAAGATTTTCAATTACAGTACGACGATAGAAAAGCCCGTTATGAACTTGCTAAATCGCAACTTAGTCGTATTGAGCAACTATACGAGAAAAAAATAGCGAGCCAATCAGAGTACGATGAAGCATTGGCTAATATGCAAGTGGCAGAGTCAGCCTTTAAGATTGCTGAAACTAATTTAGAATACAGCGAATTGCGCGCTCCATTTGCAGGTACTGTTGCCAAAGTATTTGTTAAAAACTTTGAAAACATTCAAGCCAAACAAAACATATTACGCTTAGAAACACGCGATTTAATGGATGTTGAGATTCAAGTTCCTGAAAAAATCATTGCGCGTATCAAAAAAGGCAGCGACTACCACCCAACCGTTGTGTTCGATGGTTTTACGAACAAAGAATACACCTTAGATTTAAAAGAGTGGGATACGCAGGCAGATCCGACAACGCTCACTTACAAAGTTGTTTTTTCATTGCCTGTTCCTAAAGACTTTAACCTCCTTGCAGGAATGACCGGGCGTGTATTTATTGATTTATCTAAAGTAACCAGCTCGCAAGTGGCTTACACTATTTTACCAATAGAGTCGGTTTTTTCTGAAGCTAAAGAAAGCGTGTCAGATAACGCTTATGTGTGGATATACAACCCCGAAACCGGCGTTGTTAACAAGCAAGCTGTTAAAGTCGGTCAAGTACACCGTGACGGCATTGAAGTACTGAGCGGCGTTAAAGAAGGCCAAATTGTCGTTTCTGCTGGCGTGCATTCATTAGATGAAGGCATGAAAGTACGCCCATGGAATAAAGAGCGAGGCTTATAATTATGAGCTTTGCACAACTCTCTATAGAGAAAAAAGTAATTAGCTGGATGTTTGCACTACTGCTGTTAATTGGCGGGAGTGTGTCGTACTTTGATTTAGGCCAACTAGAAGACCCAGAGTTTACGCTTAAAACCGCCATGGTTATTACTATGTACCCAGGTGCGTCACCTCAACAAGTAGAGGAAGAAGTCACCTTCCCAATTGAAAATGCAATTCAGCAACTCCCTTACGTTGATTTTGTAACCTCTATTTCATCAAACGGTAAGTCGCAAATATCGGTAGAAATGAAAAGCACCTACCGAAAGGAGCAGCTGCGCCAAATTTGGGATGAAATGCGCCGTAAAATTAACGATTTAGCGCCTTCACTCCCAAGTGGTGTTTACCCGAGCACTATTTTAGATGACTTTGGCGATGTATACGGCGTTATGTATGCGGTTACCGGCGATGGCTACTCTTATGATGAGCTTAAAGATTACACCGATTACTTAAAGCGTGAACTCGTACTTGTTAAAGGCGTGAGTAAAGTAACCATTGCAGGTGAACAACAGCCACAAGTTATGGTTGAAGTGTCTACCCGCAAGTTAGCGCAGCTCGGTATAGCCCCAAGCCATATTTTTGGTTTACTGCAATCTCAAAATACAGTCTCTAACGCAGGTAAAATTAGAGTGGGCGATGAGTCTATACGCTTTCACCCAACCGGCGAATTTAAAGATGTTAAAGAGCTCGAAACCCTACTTATATCAAAGCCCGGTGCTAGCGAGCTTATTTACCTAGGTGATGTAGCCAAAGTATTTAGAGAATACGCAGAAGTACCCAACAATGTTATTCGCTACAACTCAGAGCAAGCACTTTTAATTGGCGTTTCGTTTATGAATAGCGTGAACGTAGTCGATGTAGGTAAACGTATTGACGAACACTTGGCAGAACTTGAATACCAGCGCCCCCATGGCATTGATGTTAAATCGGTTTATAACCAACCTAAAGAGGTAGAAAAATCGGTAGATGGCTTTATTGTAAGCTTGGTAGAGGCCATTGCCATTGTAATTGTGGTACTACTGATTTTTATGGGATTAAAAAGCGGTATTTTAATTGGCGGGATTTTATTACTAACCGTTCTAGGCACCTTTATATTTATGAAGCTGTTTGCCATAGACCTGCAACGTATTTCTTTGGGTGCGCTGATTATTGCCCTTGGTATGCTGGTAGATAACGCCATAGTAGTAACCGAAGGCATATTAATAAATTTAAAGCGTGGCCAAACTAAGTTAAAAGCGGCGGTTAATATTGTAGAACAAACTAAATGGCCGCTACTAGGCGCTACAGTTATTGGTATTACTGCGTTTGCCCCTATTGGCTTGAGCTCAGATGCGACCGGTGAATTTGCCGGTAGCTTATTTTGGGTGTTGTTTATATCGCTTTTACTAAGCTGGATCACCGCCATTACGCTTACACCATTTTTTGCAAATTTAATGTTTAAACAAGATGAGTTTAAAAAAGGTAAAAATGCTGAGGGCGAACAAGACGACGACCCATACCAAGGCTTTATTTTCACCGGCTATAAAGCACTTTTAGATGTGTCTATGCATTATCGTAAAACCACGCTTGTGCTTATGGTTGTACTCCTTTGCTCGGCAGTGGTTGGTTTTGGTGCAGTTAAACAATCGTTTTTCCCTGCCTCTAACACGCCTATGTTTTACGTAGATTACTGGCAGCAACAAGGCTCTGACATAAGGGCGACACTTGAGGGAATTAAAAAGCTTGAAAACTACCTTCAAAAAGAAGAGCTAGTTGAAGAAATAACCAGCACTACAGGCCAAGGCGCTCCACGTTTTATGCTCACTTATGCACCGCAAAAGTCGTACTCGTCATACGGGCAGCTCATTATTAGAGTAAAAAACCGCGAGGCGGTAGCTGTAGTAATGCAAAAAGTGCGAGAGTACTCTCAAAGTACGCCCCTTTCAGCTGAGCTTAAAATTAAGCCGATGGAAATTGGCCCCTCAACCGATGCTAAAATTGAAGCTCGCTTTACAGGTCCAGACCCGGTAATACTGAGACAATTAGCCGCCCAAGCTGAAGAAGTTATCGCACAAGACGACGGCGCTTATAATATTCGTGATGATTGGCGCGCACGTACTAAAATGATTCGCCCACAATTTAACGAACAAAAAGCGCGCCGCTTAGGCATTAGTAAGTCGGACCTTGATGATGTGCTGCTTACTAGCCTTTCGGGCAAGCAAGTGGGTGTATACCGCGATGGTACACAACTACTGCCAATTATTGCTCGCTCACCGGCAAATGAGCGCCTAAATGTAGAAAGCGTTCACGATTTACAAATATACAGCCCAGTACTGGGGGTATTTGTGCCAGTAACACAAGTGGTTGACGAATTTGTAGTTGAATGGGAAGACAGCCTAATTATGCGCCGCGACAGAAAGCGCACAATAACGGTTATGGCCGATCACAACGTATTAGGTGATGAAACTGCCGCCAAGCTTTTTGCTCGCATACGCGGACCTGTAGAAGCAATAGAGTTACCACGTGGCTATAAATTAGAATGGGGCGGCGAGTATGAGTCGTCATCGGATGCGCAAGCCGCTATATTTGGCTCATTACCGCTGGGTTATTTAGCAATGTTTGCGGTAACCGTACTGCTGTTCAATTCACTTAAACAACCTTTAGTTATTTGGGCTACAGTGCCACTTGCCATTATAGGTGTGAGTGCGGGCATGTTAATAATGAATGCACCATTTAGCTTTATGGCGCTACTTGGATTACTAAGTTTAAGCGGAATGCTAATTAAAAACGGTATTGTGTTGGTTGATCAAATAAACCTTGAGCTTCGCGATGGTAAATCGCCTTATCGAGCTGTATTTGAATCGGGCGTTAGCCGTGTACGCCCTGTAGCCATGGCGGCTATTACCACTATTTTAGGTATGATCCCGCTGTTATTTGACGTGTTCTTCCAGTCAATGGCGGTAACGATTATGTTTGGTTTAGGCTTTGCGACCATACTTACGCTTATCGTAGTGCCTGTGCTTTATACTGTTGTATTTAGAATAGACTACGAGCCTAGAAAGTAATTTAAAAGCCTTACAGGACGCTTAAAACGCAGCTTACCTCACCGTAGCTGCGTTTTTTATTATTTAAACCGAGGTTAAAGATGGACATAATAAGCACGCTCATACTAATACTGTGGCCTGTTTATCTTTCGAGGTTAAATTTGCAGCAGCCTGTTTGGTATTTAGGCAAGGCAGAGCCTGTGTAGTGTGGTTATTCCCCATAAATAGGCGATAACGTCGTATAAATGCCAAACAGGCGCTGCCCGAAGGGTTCTGCCTAGGGACAATTTAGTCTTTGTTACTCGGTTTTTACTTATTCTTACTTGTATTTACCTCAATAGAATCACGCCTGCGCAGTAATCGGGATCAATTG
>NZ_PNCT01000233.1:0-324 GCF_005887365.1 Pseudoalteromonas sp. S3785
AAAACTAAGGTACTTGGTTGGTAAAAGCATACATACGATAACCCAAATCCTAAAAACGCCAGTGCCAGTACGTTTGTTTCGCCAATTAGCTTAGTTGCTTTAGGCATTACGCCCGCAGTAACTACAGCTACAAACGATATAAACGCCAGTAACTCGCCAATGTGGGACTCGTTTAATAGCTAATAAAACGGTGGAGGTAAAAAATATAGTGATAGCCAGCGTAGAAACTATATATACTCCTGTTAATTTAAAATCTCAAATAACGGTTTTGATATTTTCAGTTACGTCTTCTTCATATACGATCCAAGAATTATTTTATCGTCT
>NZ_PNCT01000234.1:0-402 GCF_005887365.1 Pseudoalteromonas sp. S3785
GGGTGTCATTCCAAGGGCATTGCCCGGTAGCTACGTTCGGAACTGATAAGCGCTGAAAGCATCTAAGCGCGAAGCAGGCCTCGAGATGATTTCTCACTAGACTTTTAAAGTCTCTGAAGGGCCGTTGAAGACTACAACGTTGATAGGCAAGATGTGGAAGTGGTGTGAGCCATTAAGCTAACTTGTACTAATTACCCGTGAGGCTTAACCATACAACGCCAAACGCGTTTTGTGACAGAAACAAGCGACAGAAGTTAATAGCTAAAGTAGATAGCAACGACGAAAGACTTAAAAAATATTATCAGATATTTTCCAAATTTATGAGGTGACACTTAACGCGTAGCGTTAAAGTTGAATCACCTTGCGCAAAGGAAAAAGTAGCACGATGTGCTTGTCATTTCT
>NZ_PNCT01000235.1:0-369 GCF_005887365.1 Pseudoalteromonas sp. S3785
TTTGTAATCGCATAAACCAGCTAATGCTTGCTAGACGTTAACGGTTTTGGTTTACTGTTTGATTAAAAATGATAAGTTCTGCTTTACTTAGCTTTCACCCTGTGTGTACTTTTGCGTAAGCACGTTGCCTTCACAGAGTTTATGCCAACGAATAACAATCGCTTTATCATTTAGCCTATTCACTTTCTTATCATCAACATACAACACTAAGTGTGTATGATTACTCATCACAGCGTAAGCACACACATCAATACAAAATATCATTGCTAAATCAAGCAGTTTGACTTCAACCAAGCCTCTTCGATGCTCATAAGACTTGCCAGTAAAATGGTCTTCACCACACTAAAAAGCACGGCGCACGCAACAACC
>NZ_PNCT01000236.1:0-407 GCF_005887365.1 Pseudoalteromonas sp. S3785
GTAGTTTTGATGTTCTAACGTTGGAAGCTGTATCGGGGTTACTGTCAGTGGCTGGTGGGTAGTTTGACTGGGGCGGTCTCCTCCCAAAGAGTAACGGAGGAGCACGAAGGTTGGCTAAGTACGGTCGGACATCGTACGGTTAGTGTAATGGTAGAAGCCAGCTTAACTGCGAGACAGACACGTCGAGCAGGTACGAAAGTAGGTCATAGTGATCCGGTGGTTCTGAATGGAAGCGCCATCGCTCAACGGATAAAAGGTACTCCGGGGATAACAGGCTGATACCTCCCAAGAGTTCATAACGACGGCGGTGTTTGGCACCTCGATCTCGGCTCATCACATCCTGGGGCTTAATACGGTCCCAACGGTATCGCTGTTCGCCATTTAAAGAGGTAAGCAAGCTGGCTTTT
>NZ_PNCT01000237.1:0-801 GCF_005887365.1 Pseudoalteromonas sp. S3785
GCTTTGCTGTTGTAGCTGATGAAGTACGCCAGCTTGCCCGTCAAACTCAAGGCTCATTGAGCGATATTAATGAGCAACTCACACTACTGAGCGAAAATTCGGGCACAGTATCTACACAAATTGCGGCCTTGGCAGATGGCGCACAATCGCAAACACAAAATGCACAAGAGCTAAAAGTAAATTCAGAAGGCGTGGCCGACAACGCTCAGCAAGCCAACAAGGTGGCCTTTGAAGCCATGGAGTTGGCTAAACAACAAAGTACTTTACTGGATAACTTTAGTCAGTCAATGCAAAGCATGAAAGGCCAAGTAAGTGAATCAAGCCTACTGGTTGACGATATTCGCGCTCAGCTTCAGCAACAAATGCAGACGATAAAAGCGAATCTCGGTTTGTAAATTCAGCATTAAAACTTTGCTTTTAAGCGTGCTTTATAACGTTATACTGTGAGTACATTAATCAAATGCTTAAGGATTTATCATGATTGAACAAGGCCAAACGTTACCTGCAGTGACATTAACGCAGCTAACAGACGAAGGCATGCAAACTCACACTAACGCTGAGCTTTTTAACGGTAAAAAGGTTGTGCTTTTTGCTGTACCCGGTGCATTTACGCCTACCTGTTCAAATGCGCATTTACCTGAATTTATAACCCTTAGTGATAAAATTAAAGCGAAAGGTATTGCGGCAATTTACTGTGTATCAGTAAACGATGCGTTTGTAATGAAAGCATGGGGAGAGTCTCAAAATGCGCAAGAAATTGATATGCTTGCAGATGGCGATGCCAGTTTTACTAAAGCATTA
>NZ_PNCT01000238.1:0-319 GCF_005887365.1 Pseudoalteromonas sp. S3785
TTTTATCGATAACTTCGTTGAATTTACTTGAAATAGGACAGAACATGAAGCGTAAATTCGAATTTTTTTAATAAAAAATTTATAGCTAGAGAGAAACAAGCTTAAATATCGTTATTATTTATAGCGTTTTTAAATCTCTTAACCAGAATTCAGGTTAAATGGTTTTTTTAACCTTAATACCTAAACGTTTAGCAAGGCGTACAAGGTTGGCTCTGTCGAGCTCAAGCATGCGTGCAGTGGCTGCCCAGTTATAATTATGCAGCTTTAGTTGTTCGGTTATAATTTTAAACTGTAAAGATTCAACGGCCTGCTTTAATGG
>NZ_PNCT01000239.1:0-465 GCF_005887365.1 Pseudoalteromonas sp. S3785
AATTCGCAGTGTAGATGCTGTGTACCCGAGGCTAGAGGGAAAGAAGCGGTGAAACTTTACTAGAGATTGGGATTGAACATTGAACCTACATGTGTAGGATAGGTGGGAGACTTTGAAGATGAGACGCTAGTTTTGTTGGAGTCGTCCTTGAAATACCACCCTTGTAGTTTTGATGTTCTAACGTTGGCCCCTGAATCGGGGTTACGGACAGTGCCTGGTGGGTAGATTGACTGGGGCGGTCTCCTCCCAAAGAGTAACGGAGGAGCACGAAGGTTGGCTAAGTACGGTCGGACATCGTACGGTTAGTGTAATGGTAGAAGCCAGCTTAACTGCGAGACAGACACGTCGAGCAGGTACGAAAGTAGGTCATAGTGATCCGGTGGTTCTGAATGGAAGGGCCATCGCTCAACGGATAAAAGGTACTCCGGGGATAACAGGCTCATACCGCCCAAGACTACATATAGC
>NZ_PNCT01000240.1:0-280 GCF_005887365.1 Pseudoalteromonas sp. S3785
ACTACTATTGACGAATAACAAAACAAAAATATTAAAATATTACAAAAACTTACTATGACAAAAAAATATTCAAATTTATACAATTCGTTAGCTTCGCCTTACCTAAATGCAGGAGGAAATTAAAATAGGTGTCTAGTTTGCTTATATTTTGTTTAAGTGCCCAAAACTTAGCTGAGGAAATGAGCGAGTGGAATGGCCGCTGTACCATCATAGCGCCAGGTATGGTAAACCCCCATTTGTTGATGAAGCTAAACATGACAAACCCGACCCCCAAGATGTA